>NZ_JAGTTT010000001.1:0-249688 GCF_018223505.1 Anaerostipes sp. Marseille-Q3525 | reverse complement strand
GATAAATGTGGTTTTAATTAATAATTTATTTTTTATTAGTAATATTTTAATTTTTTATTAACAGTTATTAATTAATTAAAATAATTTTGATTAAGGAGGATTTTATGGGCTTAAAGAAGAAAGTTACAACCAAAGACATTGCAGATCATGTCGGTCTCTCACAATCTGCAATCTCCATGATCTTAAATAATAAAAGCAATGTTTCATTTTCAGAGAGTACAAAGAAGAAAGTATTTGATGCTGCGAAAGAGCTTGGTTACCAAAAAAAGAAGAAACAAACAGAATCAAAAAACAAGCCTCTTTCTAAAGTTATTTTGATCATCTGTCCATTTTTATCAAATCACTATTATACAACTTTGATACATTCGATCACCGAACGGGCACATGATTACGGATATCTAACTTTTGTCGCACCAACGCTTCGTAATCCAAGTACCGAACAATATTATCTTGATCTTATGAAAAATGATCTTGATACTGCTGGAATCATTTATCTGTATCCAACTTCATTTCTTCCAGAAGTAAACGAAATGTCCAAACAGATCCCGATCGTTAATATCGGTGATAAAAATGATGAGATCACATTTGATTCGATTCATATCAGCAGTGTAAAACCTGCAAGACTTGTCGCAGAACATCTCATTTCTCTTGGACATCGTAAGATTACTTACATATCAACACCGATCACTGATATTGAGCGTTCCAGATCAAAACGTTATGATGCTCTTGTCGCTACTTTCAAAGAGCATGGCTTTGGAGATGATTGTGTACAGATCCGTTCTCTTTCTCCTGGAGAATATAATCTGCTTTCTCCAAATCTTTTGGAATACTCCTCTGGGTATAATCTCACAAAGCAAATCCTCGAGGAAGGAACGGACTGCACTGCTTTTGTCGGATATAATGATATGGTAGCTTTTGGTATTTTGGATGCTTTATATGAAATGAAATACAAAGTTCCAAATGACTTTTCTGTCTGTGGTTTTGACAACGTTCCAATGGCTGATATGAATCGTATCTCTCTTACAACTGTTGAACATTCCATCGAAGCTAAGGGAAGGGAAGCTGTTGATATCATTGTTCGTATCCGTGATTCCAAGACAAAAAATCAACCTCGAAGTTTTGTCACAAAACTCGAGTTTGAACCATTTATCGTAAAACGAAGAAGTACGGGAAAAGCAAAAGGCTGATTTGATAGGCTTTCGTATATGTGACAAAAATAAGATAAGAATCAATATTTAAAACAACTGAACGCGATACATTGGAATTTTGCCATATTTTGAACAAATTCCACCGCATCGCGTTCAGTTACTTATTTATTTTTTATCATATACTCGAATTCTACAGTTGGCCAACTCCAAATTAAACTTTCACTTCCCCCTTCAACCGATAACTATTCTTATAATGTTCAGAACTATTTCCTTTCACATTTGCATCATTTAAAATACATCCTGTGATCTGTGCTCCAGAACTTGAAAGGATTTCCATACCTTCAAGAATACGATCTGCTTCTGTATAATCCTGTCGGATAACAAAAACTGCACCATCCACATACTGTGCAACGATCGCTGCATCTGATAACATGGCACTTGGTGGTGTATCAATCACTACAAAATCCGCTTTTGCTTCCAGTTCTTTTATAAACTGTCTCATGTTCTCACCGCTTAGGACAGTAGAAGTATCTTGAATTGGTGATGAACCTGCCAGTACCATAACACTTGTATCTTTATATGGCTGTACCGCATCTTCAATCTTGACTTCGCCTTTTAGTACCTGTAATGTTCCAAGTTCCTGCTCTTGCATTCCAAGAACTTTTGCTGTTGATGGATTTCTTAAATCGGCATCAACAAGTATTACTTTATATCCTTTCATAGCCAAAGATATCGCGATGTTTGCTGATACTGTAGATTTTCCCTCTCCTGGCATCGCACTTGTTACAAGAAATGACTTCATGCCTGTTTCTTTTTGTGCACGTTCAATTCTTCTTCGTACGGTTCTTGACGCTTCCAAAAAACTTCTTGGAAGTCTTGGATTGTCCAAAACGATCAGTTCTTCTACCTGGGTACGTTTCTTATGGAATTTCGCATGAGGCAGAACTCCAAGACTGTCTACATGGAATAAGCGTTTGAAGTCTTCTTCTTTCTTTACTGTATTCTTTCCCAGTGCAAGAAGTACATCTAAAAATACACATAAAAGGATTCCTATTGCAGCACCGATCTCCAGCTCATGCTTATAACTAAATGGGTTTGCAGGTGCTGTTGGAACTCCGCTTTCATCCATCAAAGTCAGCTGGGAACTTCCGATAACAAATTCTGCAACTGACGGATAATTCTTAACAACGGATTCTAAAACTTTCTGAGCAAGTTCTGGACTACTCTCTGTAACTTTTAATGTAAATAAGTTTGTATTCTCCATAACCTCCGCTTCAATTGTTCCTGGAACTGACTGCATTCCAAGGTCCTCGGCTAATACCTGTTTAAACGCTCCGCTTTGCAAAATATATGGAAATGACTTTGCCATCTGATTCGCTGTTGCATTTTCTATATAGGTATTAGAATTCTCTGATGAAATACTAGAACTGATCGTAAATGTTGACGATGCAATATAATATGGAGAATATGTAAACCTTTTATATCCACAGAAAATTACACCACATACTATGATCGTGATCAGAAATTTAAATTTCAACTGAAATGCTACTTTTACCAGATCATCAAATAGTCCGGCAATATCGATCAGATTCTCCCTATTCTCTCTATGTTCTGCATAATCTTTACTCATCTTCTTTCTTCACCTGCCGTTCTGTCACTGAATCTTTGTTATGTTGTTCCTTCTGTTCTTCTTGCTTGCTTTGTCTACTACTTCTTCCATAGCCGTAACCATAGCCATATTTACCGCCATAACCATATTTATTTCCGTAGCCATACCCGTAACCATAACTGCTTCCACTTCCATATGCATAACGATATCCATAATTTCTTGCTGTTTGTGCGATTCCATGGAATACATCATTATATACACATCCAAGCATCGTTCCTTCTCCTGAATTCAGGATGCTGATTGCCTCATTGATATCTTTTACAAGGGCTGTATGCTGGCGTACTACCAGGATTGATGCATCTGCATAATCTACAAGTTCTTCTGCATCTGCTGCCTGTGACATTGGAGGTGTGTCAATGATCACATAATCCAGTCGTTCTTTGAAGAAATCTACAATCTTATAAAACATATCCGATGCGATCATTTCTGTAGAATTCGGGTAGATCATAGTTCCTGTAACCAAAAGTAACTCTGACTTTGCCAGTGCATGAACCAAATGGTCTGACTTTTCATTTCCATTCAGCACCTCACCAAATTCCTGTACTTCTTCTGGTGCAAGTCCAAAAATCTTATACTGTGATGGTTTTCTTAAATCTGCATCGATCAATAGCACTTTCTCTGATTCTTCTGCAAGTGCCAGTGCCAGATTCGCTGCCACAGTTGATTTTCCTTCATTCTCTTCTACACTGGCTACAAGAAGGGTTTTCGCCTGCTTATCTTTCATCTTACTACTGACTTTTCGCGCCAGTTTCTTCATATCTTCCACATATTGAAAACTTGTTCCTGGATTTGTCAACAATACACTACTCTTTTTCCTGTGGATTCGTGCTTTCCATGACTTGTAAAGTCTCTCATGATAAAGTGTCTGAAGCAACGTTCCGTCCAGTTTTTTAGAAACTTCTTTGGGTTTTCTCACGGTATCCTTCAAAAATGAAATGATCGCAATCAACCCACATAGTGCTACTATTGTCATAACAAATGTTTTCTTCATCAATGCTGCTGGCTGAAATTCATTCACCGGACCGCTTGGGACGGTTGGATTCTGTAATACATCAAGTACAACTGTACCGATCAGCCGATTCGTGACAACGGAATAATTATTCATGATCGCTTTATTCAGACTAAATGCCATCTCTGGTGAATCTGCCTGTACCTTTAATACAAGAAGGTTTGTTTCATTGACAACTTCTGCCGAAGCAGTTCCTGGAAAATAATCCATATTCATCTCTTTGGCAACTTTTTTCTGTAAAATACTGCTATTTAAGATTTCTGAAAATTTTGTTGCCATCTCTGTCGTTGTGCTCAGATCAGAATATACACTGTTGTTACTTCCTTTGCTGCTGACAATAAATGTGCTGGTTGATTCATATTGCTTGTGATAACTTCTTCCTACATATACATAAGCCAACAGACTCATAGATGCGGCTAACAGCAGGATCACTACAATATATTTGCTGATATCTCTGAGAATGCTGTACAGATCTATATTCATTTCATAATCATTTACCGATATATTATGTTTTTCATTACTCATATCTCATCCTGCCTCCTATTCTGTAACGATCACGATCAGTCTTACGGTACCTGTACGGCTCTTCCCACTCTTTACAGAATATGTGATCTCATAGGAACCTGCTTTGTTATAATCTACTTCGTCCTTAATGCTTACTTTCTTATTATCAACGTCCCCTTCGACATTTGATTCATAATCTCCGCCCATACATACTTTTGAAATATAAGATTGGGCATTTAATTTATGTCCTTTCTTTGTATACACGAGATATTTCTTCAAATGGATAAATGGAATCTCTGATCTCTCTGTTCCATTATATACTTGTATCGTTGCCTGAAATGATACAGTATCTCCTGCACTGTTGCTTACCTGTAGTTTTACCGGATATTCCCCTGGTGTATAAAGATCTACTACAGAATTCGTTAGAATCTTTACCTGATTTGACAAATCTCCGTCAATCTTGTCTTTGACTGTCAGATTCTTCAACAGATCCTCATTCTTTACAGATCCTCCTGACTCAAAACACAATGGCTTCTTCAGATTAAATGTCGGAGAGGTATACCCCGCATATTTTACAATGCGATTGGCTCTGCTAACATTGTTATGATTATCCACTGCTGCCAGAACGACAAGACGGCGCCCTCCGCTTAAGAAGTTTGATACACTTTCTACAACAACAGAAGATGTCACATCACCGTCGTTTGCATCAATTGCTTTTACACCTTTTAAGAAATCCTTATCTGTCGCATTCAGATCCACTGTAAGTTCTTTTTGACCAATTGTGATCACCGGTCCGATCCTGTCCCCTTTTCTGACTTGTGTAAACCAAAAAAGCAAACTCGCCGCCAGTGATATACAAAATATCACAAAACTTGCCATCTTTAATTTCTTCATCTCACTAAGTCTCCTAACTTCTGTTATTTTTGTATGATCTTCTTTCCTTCAAAAATCTTCTTAGGATTATCATATAATAATTTCTTTGAATATTCAAAAGAATAATGATCTTCCATATATTCTTTTATATCTGCCATATATGTTGTCCGTTCATATGGTTTGTGTGCATCACTTGCAATACAGGTAACCATCCTTTTTGACAATAAATGATCGGCACATATCTTTGCTCTTTCTCCGAATCTTCCAAAGATACTTCCTCTGTTTATCTGTGTAAGACACCCTTGTTCCATCCAGTAAAAGATTCCCCTTGCCGATTCTTGTACACATTGATAACGTTCTGGATGTGCAATGATCGGTGTTACTCCAAGTTCCATCACTCCATCTATCAGTTCATCCATCTCTTCCTGCTCAATTCCAAAGCTGAATTCCATAAGGAAATAGTCTGTCTCATTGAGCGGCAGCAATCTTTCTTCCCTGATCATATCTGGAACTTCATGTGTCATAAAAATCTCCATTCCTGATAAAACTGTTAGCGGAATAGCTTCTCTATCCAGTTCTCTTCTGAAATCCGAAAGCCGTTTCATATATTCTTCCACGCTGTATTCTGAGAAAAATCCTCCCGTATTCGCATGTGATGTTGCCGCCAGTGCATGAACCCCGCTTTGTGCTGCAATTACTGCCATCTCGAGGGAATCGTCCATATCTCTTGCACCATCATCTAATCCTGGCAAAATGTGTGTATGTATATCTATCATAGTCAACCCTCATATTCGAAAAACCCCCAGTCTCTTTACGACCGGAGGTTTTGTTTGGTGCACATTGTGATTAATTCTGTTCTTGTACATGTTTTGCTGCATATACTGCTAATGCTGCAGCTGCCAGTGATACATATACTAATGTAACCGGTGCTCCCTGATCACCAGTCTTCGGAGAGGAAGAACTTCCATTATCCCCGTCTTTGTCAAATTCATCTTCTGTAATCTTTGTTTTCTTATCAATCTTTTCCTGAGTTTCTTTTTTCTGTGAAGTTGTTGTTGGTCCATTATCATTATCGTATTCGTCCTCAGGACTTGGTGCTGCCATTACAGATATTGCAAAAGCAAAACTCATAATCAATGTTGCTAACATTACGATTGTCTTCTTCATATTCTGTTCCCCCTTAAATAGTTCAGCTTAGCTGACCTGTTTATAAAATACCTTTAATATCATCTCAAAGAGTTTCGTCTCATCTGGATAATATTCCGCATATCCTGTCTCACCTTCTTTGATGTTACATTCGATACTCTGAATATTATCAGCTGAAAAACTGCTTCCTGAAACTTTCGTTACCAGATATGTGATCTTCGGTGCTGAAAGATTCGTTACTGAATTGTCAGACACAAGATTCAATAGATCTAGTGGTAACGTCAAGTCATTCTTCATCTCCTGCAATGCTTTCTGTGCATAAGATGTAATATACTGCTGCTGTCTCTGCATACGCTTCAAGTTTGCATCCAATGGCTCAAATTCTCTGGATCTTACATATGTCTCTGCCTGTCCACCAAGCAGTGTGACATTCGCTCCTTCCTTCAAAGCTGGATCTGCACTAGTCAGATCTCCGATCACCTGAACATTCACCCCGCCAACCGCATCATTCAAAACGCTGATCGCTGACAAGTCAATGGACATATAAGACTGGATCGGTAATCCGTATAATACTTGTGATACCGCATATGCTACATTCTCACAGCTCTTCTTCTTTCCATCCCCATATGCATAAGCCAGACAGATCTGACGAAGTTTCTTCCCGTCATATTTGCCGTTCTTATCATATGATCTGACGTAAGTCATAATATCTCTTGGAACGTTGACAAGTGTAACCTTGCCTGTTGAGGTATCAACTGCTGCTACAAATATGGTGTCAGCCTGCCCGGCTCCACGCATCTTGAGCTTGCTTTCTTTGGAATCAAGATTCTCTTTGTCTACACCCATAAATAAGATATTTGTTATATTCTCATTATACTGGTATTTGTGGCCTTTGTAAATGACCAAATCCCCCTTATTCTGGACTTTTACGCCATCCACTGATTTCGACATGTCTACTTTACCGCCAAAAAGAGAACTTTTCCCAATTGCCCACATTCCTAAAATAACCGCTGTTGGAAGTAGTATGATGATCGCTGCCACGATCACAATTCTCTTTACGATCTGTTTCGGAGTTTTCTTTTTCTTTTGCTTTTTCTTCTCCGGCTTCTCTTCCTTTACTTCATAGCCTTGGAATTCTTCTTTTGTCTCTGAATCATATCCTTCCAGCTCTTTCTTCAGTTCGTCATTGAGTTTCTTTGCTTCATCTACTTTATTCTGCACTTCTTTCATCTGTTAACACCGCCTGTACTAGATAACGATTATGTGGCTGTCCTCCTACGCAGGTGCTCAGCGTAATAATCTTGTCGCTACTTGTAACCTTCTGCTTTGTTCTGATATGACTTTCCATATCTCTGATATTCTTGACATTTCTTAAATAATTCTCAAACTTCGCTTTGTTTTTAAAATTAAATGTCTTTAATAAATGTCTGTCATCAAATTTGTAAGCTGCAAAGATCGTATATGTATATGTCTTCTTTGGTGTATATACATATACTTCTTTGTGTTTGTTAAAGAACTGTTCATCCTCAAATTTGTGAAGATTCTGGAACATGGATCCATTTCTCATGTTATGTCCGTAAAAAATAGTATTAGGGTCTGTAAAATCCTTTTTGTTTGCTTTCTCTGTATAGATACATCCTGCAAACTCTGGTTCATTCTTAAAGTTATATTTTAAATAGTGGGTATCGTCTTCCTGATTCTGTGCCACAGGATAGTCAATTCTTGTTCCTGGCACATAGATCCATGCATAAATATCACTGTTGATCTTGATCAGTTTCTTAAAATCAATCTTCTGTCCATGCTTAACTCCCGCTGGAACTTTCTCTGGTTCGTCCCCATCATTCTCTCCAGTAAATTCAGTGCTTGCAATGGCTTTTAATGTCTCTTGCCTTGCCTGCTCTGTCTTATGATTCTGGTACTTGATCCATCCAAAACGTCCAAGGCAGACTATGCAGACTAACACTGCAATTGCCAGAATGATCTTCCATGCGTTCTTCTTCATCGTCTTCCCCCCTTACTTTTCATAGATTTTATCCAGTATATTATACATTTTTTTGAAAATACGGTCAACGAATCTTCCGTATTCGGACATCCTTTGTCCTAAAAGTCCATTGCCATCTTACTTGATTCTTCTTCTGATAATTCTGTGACCTGTGTTTCCATAACTCTGTAGACTCTCTGGCACATATTTAACACGCTTGGTCTGTGAGTTGTCACGATACATGTCTTGTTCGGACGCTGTTGTATGATATTTCTTAATACCTTACGTTCTGTTGTTACATCAAGTGCCGATGTCGCTTCATCCAGTAATAATACCGGTGCATCTCTTAAGACTGCTCTTGCGATCGCAATTCTCTGCGCCTGTCCTTCTGAAAATCCGCGGCCTCTCTCTCCAATCTTTGTATAGATCGTTTCATCCATCTCCTTTACAAAATCCCACGCACAGGAAATCTTCAAAGCTTCTATCATTTCTTCGTCCGTCGCATCCTGCTTTACCATTCTTAGATTCTCAGCGATCGTTCCAGAAAGTATTGTATTGCCCTGTGGTACATAGGCAAATAAATGGCGAGTATCGGCATTCATTTCCACCTGTTTTCCATTGGATGCTTTTAAATATGCTTCTCCCTTTTCCGGTCGGATCAGACCTAAGATCAAACGGATCATCGTTGTCTTTCCCTCTCCAGACGGACCAACCAGCGCCACGATCTCTCCCGGTTTTGCCACAAATGCTGAATCTGTGATAACTCGGTTTCCTTCGATATAAGAGAAGTTTACATCCCGCATCTTCACTTCAAATCCATCTTCCACATAATCGTCCATCTCTGAACTTTCTGGAATATGTACTTCTTTCTTAAGCTGTGCAAGCTCTCTGATACGGTGTGCTGAAATGGAGCTGTTTAAAAAATTTGGAATAATTGATACCAGATTGTTAAATGCACCATTTAAACTGCTTCTCTGCTGCAAAAACAAAGTCATCGTTCCATAAGTGATATCTCTTGTCCACAATCGGAACAGGCAATATCCAAATGCCGCATATTGTACGACCATTCCAACCAGTGACATTAAGATATTCGTTTTGATCGTGAACATGTTGTATTTTAAACTGATATCTTTAAATTTCTCCTGCCATTGTCTCATCTTCTTTCCATATAGAGAAGAAATTCCAAATGATTTGATCGTATCAAAATTATAAAATGTTTCTACTTCAAACGTCATCATATCACTGCTCATTTCACGGACTTTCTTTCCATATTCTCTCTGCTTTGAGATCAGAAATTTAGACATCACGAGCATAAAAGGTGCACTTGCAAATGCTAAAAGTGACATGATCTTATCATAATGCCAAATAACCACAAATGTTGCGATAAAATCATAAACAGCAATAATGATCGTTGGCAGCCAGCTGATCGCATTTCCACTGATCGTACTGACATCGCTGTTAAATCGGTTTAATACATCTCCATTGCTGTACTGACTGATCTCCATCCAGTCCGCATCAATGATCTTATCAAAAATATCTGCCTGAATGTCATTATTAATATAGATACTTAACTTTGTTGAAATACGACCGATCACATTTCCAATGGTCAAGCTGCAAAATGCGCTTCCAAGTGTGATCACGATCATAATCCAAAGCTTGCTCATCTGATAACCTGTGATGATATCGATCATATATTTACTGGCAACACTTCCTACCAGTCCCATTGATGTGCTGAAAATACCAAGAATCGTGTAAAATGCGATCGCGCCTTTATATCGTTTGCTATATGAAAAAATCCATTTCCAGTCATCAATGATCTCTGAAAATGTTCCATCTTTCCATTTACCAATCAGAATATCTAAGGATTCAAATGATATTTTCTGATTTGATTGATCCTGATTTTCATCATCTAACATATACGAGCACCTTCTTTCATGATTCTATAAAATTCTTTTGTATATTCACAAATATATTCTGGTATTCCATCATAGTTTCCTGTTTCAAGCAATGCTGCAGCTGCACAGGTGTTGCAGATTGGACGGTACCTGCATGATACACATGCTTCATTGATAAGTATCTTTTTTGTTTCATTTGAAATCGTTTCCCATCCTTGTAAAAATCCTTTATCGAATACATTTACCTGTGGCATACTTTGCATCACACATGGACGTATCATTCCCTGCCAATTAATTGTAAAAGAGCAATTACCTGCAAGACAGGAAATATGCCGTTCATAGCCATAGTTTTCTGGTATATATTGTTCTATCGTATTTATTATTGCTCTTCTATATTCTTCAAACGCAATGTCTCCCATCTGGTATTTATAAATCAATACTTTTGCCATTGCCGCATCCTTTGGATTCATACGGCTTTGTTCATCAAACGGCTTATTTCTTTCCCTGCTTGCCGGATACATGTATGTATCCAGGTTTACTGCTGCATCGTATTGTTTTGCAATATCTAAGATCTTTTTTATATCTTCCTCATTTTTTGATGTAATACTTCCATTAATTTTGACATCGATTTCTCTATCTCTAAGCATCCTGATTGCATTTACTGTCTTTTGAAAACCAGCTGGATAATGACATAACTTTCCATATGCCTGATCATCTGCCCCATATAATGTAATATTGATTCTGCGTGGTTTATGCTTTGCAAAGAAATCCGCCCATTCCTCATTGATCAGTGTTCCATTTGAATTTATTGTCAAAATCATTCCCATATTCTGAAGTTCTTTGTAAAGCTCTTTAAATTCTGGAAATAACAATGGTTCCCCACCAGTTAATAATAAAAATAATGTACCTGCATCTTTCATCTGGCGAGCCAGTGAAATCCATTCTTCTCTTGTTCTTAAACGGCCTTTTTGTTCCATCTCTGTCTTTGACAAACGGACATAGCACATGTCACAGTTCATATTACAAAGCGGTAATAATTCTAAACTCCCATTGATAGGATCTTGTTTTATATAGGCTTTTTGAATCAGTCTTTTTTCCATTGAATCCATATTACCTAAATCGTACATTGGCTCACCTTCTTTCTTGTGTGTTCTGTTTTATTATATGATGTGAGAATGAAAAAAGGAAGTTTTATTTTGACTTATATTTGAGTATGGACTAGTGATCCTTTGTGCCTATCACGCCAAAAACTTTCCTTTTATTTCAAACGCCTTGCCCCCTTTCCATCCCCCTTATATTAAATTTAAATCAAGAAATCACTTACCCATAATTATAGATATTTTAACCCAAAATTGAATTGTATTTTTATTAAAGGGGAAATTGACCATGAAAAGAATGTATGAAATGCCTATGGCTTATGAAGAGGCTTTTGTTGCTAATGAATATGTATCCGCTTGTATTACTGGCATAATTCAGTGTGCTTATCCCGGTAATGGGCGAACGAATGGGCGAACTGATAAATTTGACGATTACAATGGTCATAAAAGTGGATATTGGACTGACTCACAAGGAAAACTTCATGGATTATGTGGTTATGATGGAGATAAGCATTCTGGAACTTACAGTCATATTGGAAGACTGAATATCACCAATATTGACGACCATCATCCAAATCATTCTTAATCCGGTAAATACTAATAACACAATTTTTATAAGATTTTACAAAAACTGTCGTATAAATTGCGACAGTTTTTGCTTAATTATCCTAAAATCCGTTAATTGATAAAATTTCTTCTTGTCTTAATTCTGTATCCCCTATATAATATAATTGTAATATTTTAAATTAATAACAGATTCAAATAATTGAATAGATAACTTCAAAACAACTAAGGGGGAGTTGCCATGAAAAGAATGTATGAAAAGCTTATGGCTTATGAAGAAGCTTTTGTTGCTAATGAATATGTAGTTGCTTGTTACGGCCTTGCCTGCAGTGTTGGTTTCGGTAATAGTGGTGATAAAGGAAACAAATGGAAATATGACGAAAAAGGTTCTGTTTTTCATGAACATGATTTCGTATCTGGAACTTGTACTGACGCAAGTGCTAACCGTGTTATCACTAATGATGGTTCTGTTGTTAAAAGTGTTAGTGAATATAATAAAGATCAAGGCTGGCTTGATGGTGGATTTGATTATTGGGATGATAGAAATAATAATGGCATTGTTGATACTAAAGACGGAATTTATTGGCATACAGAAAGTAAAAAAAACAATTATTGGGGGCAGTCATTTGTAGACAGACGTTGGAATCATTATGGTATATTAGCACCTTTAGATTCTAGTCGTCCTAATCATTCTTAAATTTTATAAGCTGAAATCAAGATAATCTCTTATTTTGATTTCAGCTTTTATAATATCAAGCAAAAAGGAGTTTCTCTATGAAACTATACAAAATCGCAGATTTCATCTTCGGAGTCCATATGGACGAATCTCTGGATATCCCAGAGAATTTCAAAAAGTTTGAAATCTCATCTTCTCCCGAAGATATACAAACTGAATATTTTATTAAAATCGTTGATGAACTTCCAGAACCACAGGGCGAATGTATTACTACACGAAATGATTTGCAGGTATTTCAAAATGGGAATATTGAAAGCCGGCGCATGAATTTTGTCGGAATTCCTGAACCTTATGGTGTATATGAAGAAAAATCTGAACGTGTGATCTATTCTTATTTTAAACGTTCGTTTCTCTCCATGCTTTCAGCGGATACCGTGTTTGTTTCTCTTTTTGCTATGGAGAAGCGAATGTTTGCCCATGATGCCATGGTGCTGCATTGTTCTGCTTTGCAAGTCAATGATGGCGTGATCTTATTTAGTGGCCCAAGTGGCATTGGAAAGTCAACACATGCAGATCTCTGGGTAAAACATCGTGGTGCCAGAGTGATCAATGGAGATCGTACTTTGCTTCAGAAGTTAGGTGATCGCTGGATGTCTCTTGGATGGCCGATCTGTGGTTCTTCTGAAATCTGTCATAATGAAAGTTTTCCTGTGAAAGCCATTGTTTTTCTTGGACAAGCTCCGGAAAATGGTGGTATGAGATGCCGATATTTTGATTCTGTCAAACAATTGATCAGCCAGTTAACGATCAATGTGTGGAATCCTTCTGTTGTAGAAAAGATCTGGTCTATGGCGGAAGATCTTGCTGCACAGATTCCTGTATTTTATTATCACTGTAATATGGAAAAATATGCTGTCGATACTCTGGAATCTTTGATCCATGATGTCCTATAGTAATAACATAACAAAAGGAAGGTTTTTATAAGGTGATCTAACACCTTTTTAAACCTTCCTCTTATTATTTTCGATTCTTCATTAAATTATCTGCTAATGCTGATGCTGTATTAACTATGATCTCCTGCTCCACAGTCTCGCATTGTTCCAAAATACATTCTAACTTTCTGCTATAGAGATACTCTTTCTGCTTTTTACTGTAGCTATCTATCAGAAGTTCATCTAATGTCACATCCAATGCATCTGCGATCAATTTTAATGCTGGAAGTGATACGCTCGCTGAAGCTGTTTCTATATTAGACATATGGCTTAATGAGATATCTGCCATCTCTGCTAATTGTTCCTGTGTTATATTTTCTTTTTTGCGATATTCCTTAATCTTTGCTCCCAGAGCTTTATAATCGATGGTCATAATTCCCACACTCCTTATATACTCTGATTTTATTATGAATCAAGTTTGCAAATAATAGTCCATAGCAATAGTTTTTATTGTATTGGACTATTTGCCTTATTTTTGTTATGATAAAGTTAATTATTTGTGCTTTCACTATTGATTCATTTCTAGGAGGTTTTTATGCATCGCATTATGAAACTTATTGTTACTCATTTCCTTATTTTTTTATTAGCTTTTTTAGGGATTCAAGGCTATAAAAAATACCAAGCTTTTAAGATCAAACATCTGTTAAATGTCTGGAAGAAAAAATATCATCCATTTCCAACAAAAAAAAGAGCCTGAATACGGCTCTTTTTTATTCTTACTTGACAATTCTTTCGGCTATATCGTTTGCCTTTTCGTAAATTTTATATGCATCAGTTCCTATAAAGAATTCACCATTTTCATATAGGATCTTTCCTGCAACCATGGTCAGTTTTACATTTTGCTTGCTTCCACTGTATACAAGATTCTTTTGTATATTATGGATTGGCTGCATATTGGGCTGATTCAGGTCAATCATAATAATATCTGCTTCTTTTCCTTCTGCCAAAACATCACAGTCTGTTAAATTCATTGCTTTTGCGCCGCCTATTGTTGCCATTTTTAATACTTCTAATGCATCAACAGCACTGGCATCATTCTCTCTGTATTTGGCAAGTGCTGTGACAAGGAACATCTCGCGGAACATATCAAGGCAATTATTGCTTGCTGGACCATCTGTTCCGATCGCAAGATTGATTCCTTCTTTTAACATATGATCGATCGGTGCAATTCCGCTTGCAAGTTTCAGATTTGATGCTGGATTTGTGATCACGGATATATTGTGTTCTTTCACAATATCGAGATCATTCTGTGTCATATGAACACAGTGATAAAAACCGCCTCCATAATTAAATATTCCAAGTCGATCCATATAGACTGTTGGTGTCACTTTTGTCCGCTCAATACATTGTGCTACTTCTGATTCACTTTCTGAATTATGTGTATATACAGGAGCTTTATATTTCTCTGCCAGATCTGCGATACCTTCTAATATCTCTTTCTTTGTTGTATATTCTGCATGAAATCCTAACTCGAAATTGATCAGATTCTCTTTTTTGTGATATTTCTTATACCATTCATCGAGAAGTTCTACTGACTGTGTAAAATTGTTAACCGCTCCGATCACTGTCGTTCGATAGCCGCAGTCTCTGGATGCTTCGATCATCGTATCTGGTGTCAGGTACATATCCGCATTCGCTGTGATCCCGCTTGTCAGATATTCCATGATCGCAAGTTTGGATAAATGATAGATATCTTCTGGTGTGAGTTTCGCTTCATATGGAAATACCTGATCGTTTAGCCATGATAAAAGCGGCATATCATCTGCATGGGATCTTAAAAATGTCATTGCTGAATGTGTATGTGCATTCTTAAATCCTGGCATGATCAGATTCCCTTTCGCATTAATTTCTCTATCCCATGTTATTTTCGCTGCTTCTTCTTTCTTCTCTGGCCCTGCATATTGTATCTTTGTCCCTGAAATCCAGATTTCTCCATCAAAGATATCCTGATCTTCTTCCATCGTCAGAATTCTTGCATGATAAATTCTTATCATTATGATTACCTCGTTGTTTCTAAATATTTCCCCATTCTTTTCACCGCTTCTGTTACAAGCAATTTGAATTTCGGTGCAGCTTCATCTGCCATTTTTTGTACATTCTCATGACTTAGCGGATTCTCACTGATCCCTGCTGCTGGATTTGAAATACAGGAAATTCCACAGATCTTCATCTTCATATGGTTTGCTGCGATCGCTTCACATGCTGTACTCATTCCGACTGCATCTGCACCGATCACTTTACACATCTGTATCTCAGCTGGTGATTCAAAATTCGGTCCTGCAAGCTGGATATAGACGCCTTCTTTCAGATCGATCATCAGGTGATCTGCACTCTGCCTGATCATATCCTGTAGATCTTCATCATAAATGTGACTCATATCTGGAAAACGTTCTCCAAATTCTTCTATATTGACTCCATTTAAAGGAGATGGAACAAAACTTGCTATCTGATCTGTGATCAACATGAAATCTCCTGCATGAAATTCTTTATTAATTCCTCCAGATGCATTGGTTAAAAATAAAATTTCTGCTCCCATCATCCTCATCAAACGTACTGGAAGAACTACATCGCTCATGGAATATCCTTCATAGTAATGAACACGACCTTCCATGATCATAACTGGAACACTTTCAACATATCCTAATACAAAACGTCCTTTATGTCCCTGTACTGTTGAAATCGGGAAACCATCAATCTCGTGATAATCAATGATCTCCTTAATCTCGATCGTTTCTGCGTAATCTCCAAGTCCTGATCCTAAGATCATTGCGATCTGCGGTTTGAAATCTGTTTTTTCTCTCACTTGTTTGTAGCATTTTTTTACTTTATCATATATTTCATTCATGGCTTATCTCCTTTCTGAAACATCTTTTTTCTCTTATTATGCCATATTTTCATGAAGTTTGAAATATACTTTCTAGTGGTACTTATTTATAAATATTATTTTCTCACTGCTTGCTTTCCTTTAACTTACAAGTTATACTTAAGATATTAATTTATTTTCCTATAATAAGGAGTACATGATATGAAATTAGCAATTGTCGATGACAATGAAATTGAACAGGAAATCATTTTAAATACTTTAAATGCTTATCATAAAGAAAGTGGGATTTCTCTTGAAATCCAAAGTTTTTCAGACGGAGATTCTTTCCTGAATGCTTACAAATCTGGTAATTATGATCTTATCTTTATGGATATTTTCCTGAAAAACCTAAATGGCATTGATATTGTACGCAAGATACGACAGTCTGATCTCAAAGTACTGATCGTCTTTCTGACGATGAGTTCTGATCATATTTTCGAGGCTGCACCACTTCATTTTTTTGATTATATATTGAAACCTTTTGAATATAAACAGATTTTTCATGTTTTGAATGATGCGAGACAGATTCTTCCTCAAAGTAAAAATGAACTATCTTTTGAATATCGAAATATTAATGTTCATTTTCCATTGTCTAAGATTCAGTATATTTATTCAAATAACCATGACGTGATCATACATACTACTATCGGCAGTCAATTATTTCGTCTTCCATTTTATTCCATTACACAGAATCTTGATGACCCGAGATTTCTACAGTGTAATCGTGGAATCCTACTGAATATGGATTATATCAAGGCAATGGAAGCTGATTATTTTGAAATGACCGACTCCAAGTGTTTTCCAATCAAAACGAAAGGACGTAAACAGATACGCGAACAGTATATTCAATATCATTTTTTGAAACTTGAGGAGGAATGAGAATGAATGCTCGTATCTCAGAAAAATTCCTAAAAAAATACGATGGTCATCTGTCCATTCAGACTGACAACCATCGTTTTAAAATCAAGATGTTTTTACAATGTTAATTCTATGAATTAAGCTAATTTTTCTTTTGCAACGTCTACTAAAGCTTTGAATGCTTCTGGTTCGCTGATAGCCATCTCAGATAACATTTTTCTGTTGATGTCAACACCAGCTAATTTTAATCCGTGCATGAATTTGCTGTAAGAAAGTCCGTTCATTCTTGTAGCAGCGTTGATACGTGCGATCCATAACTGTCTGAACTGACGTTTTCTCTGTTTTCTTCCTGCGTAAGAACTTGTTAAAGCTCTCATTACAGACTGTTTTGCTACTCTATACTGTTTAGATCTAGCTCCTCTATATCCTTTAGCCAGTTTTAATACTCTATTGTGTTTTTTCTTTGCGTTCATTCCGCCTTTGATTCTTGCCATTGCTTACATTTCCTCCTTAACGATCCATCTTACAGATATGGTAAAATCTTCTTCATGTTCTTTTCGTTTGTTGCATCTGTCATTGCAGCTTTTCTTAAATTTCTCTTTCTCTTAGGAGATTTCTTTGTTAAGATATGGCTCTTGTATGCCTTATTTCTTTTTAATTTTCCTGTTCCTGTCTTTTTAAATCTTTTTGCAGCTGCTCTACATGTCTTCATTTTTGGCATGGTTATTTCCTCCTTAATCCTGCTTGTATCTACTCATATTTGAATATCTTAAACTCCTAGTTGTTCTTTGGAGCTAAAAACATTGTCATGCTTCTTCCTTCAAATTTAGGTTTCTTATCGATGGTGGCTACATCTTCTAATGCTTTCGCGAAATCATCTAAGATATACTTGCTTGCGTTTACATGGGCAAGTTCTCTTCCTCTGAATCGAAGTGTGACTTTCACTCTTGCACCCTTGGAAAGGAATTTCTTTGCATGATTAATCTTTGTGTTTAAGTCGTTTGTGTCAATGTTTGGTGACATGCGGACTTCTTTCACATCGATGACTTTCTGTTTCTTCTTCGCCAGCTTTTCTTTTCTTGTCTGCTCGTATTTGTACTTACCGTAGTCGATAATCTTACAAACCGGTGGTTTGGCCTTTGGTGAGATCTTGACAAGATCTAATCCTGCTTCATCTGCTAACTTCTGTGCTTCCCTTGCGGACATAATTCCAAGCTGTTCGCCATCATTCGCGATCAGACGTACTTCTTTATCTCTGATCTGTCCGTTAATCATTAATTCGCTGATAATTACACCTCCATGATAATTAAAAAAGTGGATAGTTATAAGACTATCCACATAAAATTCAAGCATGATCACGAAATATCATATTCTTAAATATTAACCCAAGTCACTTCTTCTACTATCTTATGTGCTAAGGTGAGAGTGGATACTCTTCTTTGTTGTTTGTGTTGCTCTTTCGCAACTTTTGATATTATATCATGCTTTATTTTTAATTGTCAAGTGATTTTTGTGTATTTTCTTATTTTTCTACTGTAAATGAAACTCTTAAATTTCCTTTAGAATCTTTCAGGCTCTGGATAAATTTCAACTGATATTTGTTGTAGTCTACATAAACATCATAATTCTCAGTTGTTCTAACTAATGCAATGTTAATCTTATTGGCAGCTTTCTTTATGATTCGGATCTGTCCGTTTGATCTTCCAGAGTTTACTTTCAGACTTTTTATCATTGCAAATGAAAGTTTGACATTATCAAATTCGTAGGAATATGTTTTTCCATTCTTTCCTTTGAAAGAAACTTTCAGTCCAGCCCAGTTTGGATTCACTGTAAATAATGTTGTATTTCCTGATGTTTCCACACAGACATCATCGAAGCCCTGATAAACAAATACATCTACATATTTTGTGCATACCTTGCCTGCGCTCTTGCTTGTAGAAACTGTAATCTTTGCATATCCACCACTCTTAGCTGTGATCTTTCCTGTGGAACTTACTGTTGCTACTTTTGTGTTACTGCTTTTGTAATACAGTTTGGCATTTACCATTTGTTTTCCACCCGGATATACTTTTGTCTTAATCTGGGATGTCTTTCCTTTTCCAAGGGTCAGGGATGCTTTTGAGGTCAGTTTGATGGAAGTCACTGGTTTTCTTACATAGACTTTCACTTTCTTTGTGCTCATTCCACTTGCTTTAAGTGTGATCACCGCTGTTCCGTATTTTTTACCTTTTACGATTCCTTTCGAACTGACTGTTGCAACAGATTTCTTTGAACTTTTGTATGTAATTTTTTTCTTTTTATTTACTGCCTTTGCTTTTAAATTCAGAGTCTTTCCACATAATACCGTGACTTTACTGCTGACTCCTGTTTTAATATATGCCTTTTTTGATGCCGCATGAACTGGTTCGGCAGTCATTACAGCAAGCAGGCATACAGACATTAAAAATGCTGTGATCTTTTTCTTCATTGATATGATCTTCCTTTTATACTTTCCTGTATGTTTGGTTTTCTATCTCGTAACCAATCTCTTATAACAAAACAGGAATCCCAGAAAAAAATCTCCTCCAGAATTCCTATGATGATCATTTGAAATGATTATTTTGTTACTGTAACAGTCTGAGTGATTGTTAAATCTTTTCCGATAGATGCTGGTAATTCGATTGTGTATTTACCATTAGATTTTTTAGCTGTGTACACATGACCATTCTCTATGTTTTCAGCTGTAACTGTTCCGTTAGGTTCAACTGTTACTTTGATGTTGCGTGTTGCACTAGTAGAATTCTTAACTGCTTTTACGCTGTATTTTGTTCCAGCTTTTTCTTCTGTTACAGTTACTGTGTATTCACCATTATACTGATCGTTTACATTTGTAACTTTTACAGTCTTTGTTGCGCTGCCTTTTGTACCTTCTACTGTCACGAATAATTCTGTACGTAATGTTGTTGCTAACCATTCTTTGTAAGCAGATGCTGGATTACCAAGGTATCTTAATGCTTCTTGTACATCAGCTGCTGAAAGGATTGCTTCTTTACCATTGCGTTTTACAACATACTGTGTTGCATTTGCATCGATTCCGCTTAATGTAGCTTTGTTACCAGAAACAACTGGGTTAACTGTTGTAGTTTTAGTAGTTGTTGTAGGTTTTGCTGGTGTTACTGCTTTTTTCTTAACAGTTACTTTAAAAGTAGCTTTCTTCTTACCAGCATCTTTACATGTTGCTGTAATTGTTACTTTACCAGCTTTCTTTGCAGTTACTTTACCTTTAGAAGTTACTGTAGCTACTTTCTTGTTGCTAGATTTGAATGTTACAGCTTTTGTAGAAGCTTTCTTTGGTGAGTAAGTTGGGTGAAGAGTGAATTTCTTTCCAGCTGTTACTGTTTTCTTTGTTCCTTCTTTGAACTTGAGAGTTTTTACAACTTTACCAACAGTCAGTGTCATTGTAGCTTTTGCTTTCTTATTATTCTTAGCAATTGCTGTGATTGTTACTGTACCTTTTTTCTTCGTTCTTAAGATACCTGTTTTAGAAACTGTCGCAATCTTTTTGTTGCTTGTTTTGTAAGTCAGATTCTTAGTTTTAGAGCTTTTTGGTGAAAAGTTCAGACGGATTCTTACGTTCATCCAACGTCCTGCACTCTTCATTACATAGCCTTTCTTTTTGAAAGAAAGTTTCTTAACTTTTTTTGTTGCAGCGCTTACATTTGTTGTCTTTGGTGCATCTGTAACTGCAACAAGTCCGAAAGCCATAACTGCTGATAATGTACAAGCTGTTGCTTTCTTGATCATTTTGTTACTCATACTTACATTCCTCCTTATTAAATATTTTAATGTCTGTCTTCCGCATCAGAATCACCATAGTATGAATATGAATATTTATAATCATAAGCTCCATACGCTCCGATACGTTCATCAACTTTATTTAATACAGCCCCAAGGATACGCACCTTGCCCCTCTTAAGCTGCTTGATGACATCTTGTACTACTTTACGTTTGATAACTCCCTGCTCGATCACAAGAACTGCACCATCACAGTATTTGCCAATGATCGCTGCATCGATCACTACTCCAAGAGGAGGGGCATCAATGATCACATAGTCGTAATCTTCTCTTACTTTGTCAATAAATTTCTGAAACTGATCAGAATCAAGAAGACTTGTTGGATCTGGTGATAATGGTCCGGCAACGGACAGATAAAATCCTTCTGTCTCTGTCTCATAGATGATATCTTCGATTTCTGCCTGTCCTGTCAGGTAATGACTTAATCCTTTATCAATTCCCTGAATATGATACTTCGCAGCCAGCACGGACTTTCTAAGGTCTGCATCAACCATCAGAATCTTCTTACCGCCTTCTGCCATCGTCTTGGAAAGATCAAATGCAACTGAACTCTTTCCTTCGTTTTGCACACTGCTTGTTATAGTAATAACTTTGATGTCTTTTCCGCAAAATGCAAGATTTGTCTTTAATTGATTTAATCCTTCTGTCAGACGATAGTCTTTGACCTCTGGCAGATTCATTGTTACTTTCTTCATTGTACTACCTCGCCCTCTTTACTTTCTTTGTACGCTTTGATGTCCCTTTTACTAATGGTAACTGCGCTAAAGTATTGATTCCAAGATATTTCTCAATATCATCTTCCTTAAGGATTGTATCATTCATCAGATACTGGATCACAATTGCTGCTGCCATCAGAATAAATCCAAGAATCGCTCCGATCGCTACATTCTTCTTGAGACTTGGGCTGTCTGGCTGTTCTGACTTATAAGCATTCTCAATGATCGTTGGTGATTTCACATCCATCTTCTCTGCAACTGTCTTTGATGTTACTTCTGCAAGATCCTGTGTGATGTTCTTCGCAAGTTCTGGATCATTATCAGATACTGTGATCTGCATGATTCGTGTATCTGTTGGATTCTCAACTGTGATCTTTTCGCTTAATTCTTTGTAATCCATATCAAGTTTCAGATCATTGATCACCTGTTCAAGCACTGGTCTTGTCTTAACAATTACCATATAATCCTGTGTAAGCTGTGTTCCCATTGTTAAGTCTGTTAACTGTGAAATTCCACTCTTAGACATAACATAAAGCTGTGCACTGGAAGAATAAACTGGTGTCATTGCAAATTTGGTAATGAGTCCTGCTGCTCCTGCAAACACGATCGTTGTAAGCAGAATCCAGACAATTTTTTTCTTTAATGCAAGAAATAACTCCCTTAAATCAATTTCAATTTCATCGTCATTTTCTAATTCATACATAGATATTGCTTCCCTTTCCTTAGATACTTTTCCCCTCCAACATATTCCTTGGATTTGTTTCAAGAATCTGTTGTGCATTCTTCTTAAGAACTACCTCTGCCGCTTTCTTCATATTCGGTCTGCGGTTTCTAAAATCATGGCAGTCACTTCCTAAAAAATGTATCAGTCCTTCTTTTGTAAGCTTCTTACAAAAAGATGAACGTTTGTCAAAGATTCCCCCGATCAGACTTTCTGCGTTAATCTGAATATATGCTCCAAGACTAACTAGTTCTTCAATCCTGTTGATATGGCAGAACACTGCTTCATAACGTTCTGCATGTGCTATGATCGGAATGTAGCCTGCATATCCGAAGCTCTGGATCGCACGATATATGTATGTATAAGGATCGTTCACTCCAAATTCTACTAAAACATATCGTGTTCCATTCATCGTCAATGCTTTACCACTGTCTAAATCTGAGATCGTACTTTCCTGATAATATAATTCACTTCCAAGATATAACTCTATCTCTGGATAATACTTCTCTGCTTTCTTGGAAATCTCTTCAAAATGTTCCATTATTATCTCTTTGTCCGGATATCCAAACTTCGGTCCGTAATGAGGAGTCATTATCACTGTATCCACACCTTGTTCACGTTCTTCATCCAGAAGTTCCATTGAATCACTGAGCGTCTTAGCCCCGTCATCAACCCCGTATAATATGTGTGTATGAATATCTATCATTCCCATAACAATCTCTTTTCTAATGTTGGCATAATATCAGAGTATTCTTTTTATCTTAAGAACTACTCTAGTATAATATATCATTCTTTTACTTAAGTTACAATCTTTTTGCTTTTCTAAAAATAATACAATTATCCGGTTTATTCTTTGCTGAATTCAACAAGCTCTAGTCCTTCATTTCTGTCTAATACAAACTGAATTCCCCATTCATTTTTAAACAGTAATAATGGATTTCCTCGCATATCTTTGACTTTCTTAACTTCAGATACACCACGAAGCTTGTTCATATCTGTATCGCGGTCTTTGATCCAGCGGATTGCCTGATATGGAAGCGGTTCTAAACGGATCTCACAGTTATATTCATTTTCCAGACGATATTTTAATACATCAAACTGCAGTGTTCCTACAACTCCTACGATGATCTCTGCAAATCCTGCCTCGTGTTCCTGGAAGATCTGAATAGCTCCTTCCTGTGCGATCTGTTCGACACCTTTGACAAACTGTTTTCTTTTCATGGAATCTAACTGAATAACTCTTGCAAAATGCTCTGGTGCGAATGTTGGAATTCCTTCGTATTCAAAATCATCTTTTGGAAGACATACTGTATCTCCGATGGAGAAGATTCCTGGGTCAAATACACCGATGATATCTCCCGCATAAGCTTCATCAACGATCTTACGTTCCTGTGCCATGATCTGCTGTGGCTGGGATAATCTCATTTTTTTCTTGCTCTGTACATGTTTTACTTCCATGTTTGCTTCGAATTTTCCAGAGCAGATTCTCATAAATGCGATTCTGTCTCGGTGGTTTTTGTTCATGTTCGCCTGAATCTTAAAGACAAATGCTGAGAATCCATTTTTCACAGGATCTACTTCTTCTCCTTTAGATGTTCTTGCAAGCGGTCTGTTTGTCATCTTTAAGAAATGCTCTAAGAATGGTTCTACACCAAAGTTTGTAAGAGCTGATCCGAAAAATACTGGTGATAATTTTCCCTGATGTACTTTGTCCATATCTAATTCTGCTGCTGCGCCATCTAATAGTTCAATCTCTTCCATAAGATTATCATAGAAATCTTCTCCGATTAAGTCTGCCGCATTATCATCGTCAGCAGAAATAATTGTTTCTTTTGCTTCTTTTGCTCCACCTGTGGATACTGCCTCGAATCTTAAGATATTTCTTGATGCACGTTCGTATACACCTTTGAATTCCTTACCGCATCCGATCGGCCAGTTGATCGGACATGTTTCGATTCCTAAAACTTTCTCGATATCATCTAACAGGTCAAATGTATCTTTGGCTTCACGGTCCATCTTATTGATAAATGTAAAGATTGGGATATGTCTCATGACACATACTTTAAATAACTTAATTGTCTGTGGTTCAACACCCTTTGATGCATCAATTACCATGACGGCACAGTCTGCTGCCATTAATGTACGGTAAGTATCTTCTGAGAAGTCCTCATGTCCTGGTGTATCAAGGATATTAATACATTTTCCTTCATATTCAAACTGTAATACAGAAGATGTTACAGAGATACCTCTCTCTTTCTCAATCTCCATCCAGTCAGATACTGCATGTTTTGAGTTTGCTTTTCCTTTAACTGACCCTGCTGTATTAATCGCTCCTCCATATAAAAGGAATTTCTCTGTCAGCGTTGTCTTACCTGCATCCGGATGGGAGATGATCGCAAAGGTTCTTCTGCGGCCAATTTCCTGCTCAATGCTGTTTGCCATAGTTTTTTCCTCTTTTCTATTCTTTCTATCTATCATTTTACTTTTCTACGCATACTTAGTCATATTATCACACACCTATAAAAATTTCTACTGATTCTTATGAAAAACAATGTTTTTCCTTATAAAATGTACGTTTTTTTACAAGCTGATTCATGGTATAATAAAAAATAATATTAAATCTAGGAGGATTTCTCATGAGCAACACAACTTTACACAATGAAAATGTATCTGTTACTTTAAAATCTCTTGGTGCTGAATTAACTTCTATCAAAGATGCTTCTGGCACTGAATATCTCTGGCAGGGGAACCCTGAATTCTGGAGTGGACAGGCTCCTGTATTATTCCCAATTGTTGGATGTCTTCGAAATGGAACTGCCACGATCGGCGACAACAAAACATGTTCTTTCGGCCGACACGGACTTGCCAGAAGATTAGAATTTGATCTTGTTTCTTCTTCTGATACAAGCGTTACATATTCTTTAAAAGCTAATGATAAAACAAAGGAACAGTATCCATATGATTTTGAACTTCAGATGACATATGAATTGACAGAACACGGCGTAAAAGTAAGTCACACTGTGATCAATCATGATTCTGTAGTAATGCCATACTGTGTTGGTGGTCATCCTGCATTTAACTGTCCTGTTTTTGAAAATGAATCCTTTGAAGATTATATCGTAGAATTTGAGCAGCCAGAGAATGCTGCCTGTGCACAACTTACAGAGGATGGACTGATCAACAACGCTGACCGAGTTTCTGTTCTTGAAAATGAAGCGGTTATCCCTGTGAGACATTCTTTATTCTATAAGGATGCTTTAGTCTTTGATGCGTTGAAATCTAGAAAAGTTGCTCTGAAACACAAGAAAACTGGTCATGGTATTTTAGTTTCTTTCCCTGATTTTGATTATCTTGGGGTTTGGTCTAGTGCGAATGATGGACCATTTGTTGCTTTGGAACCTTGGAGCGGAACTTCTACATGTAGTGATGAGGATGATGTGTTTGAGCATAAACGCGGGGTTCGATTCTTACAATCTGGTGAATCAGAAACTTTAAGCTTCTCAATCGAAATCTTATAATCAAAAAAGGAACCTCTTGATATTTTTTTTGGGGGGTTCCTTTTTTGTTAATTATATGGATTTTATATTCCAGTCCACCTCCTATATTCTTTTGCTTCTATCCCAAATGGTTCCAATAGTTTTGCTGCAATATGATATGTCATCTCCTCAATTGTCTCTGGCATATGATAAAATGTCATCATCGGAGGAATAATATGAACTCCTGGAATCATCGCCAATTCTTGAAGATTTCTTAAATGAATCGCACTTAATGGTGTCTCTCTTGCTGCAAGTACCAGTGGTCTATGCTCCTTGATCGTTACATCTGCTGCCCTTAATACCAGATTATCTGCATATCCACTGTGAATTCCTGCGATCGTCTTCATACTGCATGGAACAATGAGCATTCCTTCTGTTTTAAATGATCCACTGGCTGGGCCTGCTCCAATCTCTCTTGAATCTATGACATGATCCGCAAGTTGTTCTATTTCTTCTATTTTCATTTTTGTTTCATGTTCCAAAGTTAACTTTGCACTGTCTGTCATAATTAAATAAGATTCAAAATCATCCTGCTCTTTCATCAGTTTTAGACACTGGATCAAAATTGGCATTCCACTTGCCCCCGTTGCTCCTATGATCAATCGTTTCTTCATTAAAATAAATTTCCTTTTCTTAATTTATAACCAATGTTCTGGATCTACTTCCATAAATCTTGCTCTCTTAAATCGTTCTTTCTGATCGTATGGAACCGTACAGTCAAAGATCGTCTTGCATGCGATTCCATGATCTCTGATGCTTGGAGAACATGTTGGATCGTTGGATGGATCTAATGGATGGCATCTGACTCCCGGAATCGTGATGATATCTGCATCTCCTTGGAATCTTGTATTCATTGCCCATAAGACATCATTCATATCAAAGCAGTCAACATCTTCATCTACTAAAAATACATGTTTCAATTCACTAAACGCAGAAAATGCTAATAATGCTGCCTGTCTTTGTCTTCCTTCGTCACTGGCTTCTCGTTTCTTAAACTGTAGGACTGCCATATATTTTCCACCACCTGCTGATCCACAGTATACGTTCTGAAGACGTCCCGGCATTGCTTTTTCTACCATTCCGTAAATACTTGCTTCTGTCGGAATTCCTGCCATGGATACATGTTCTTCACTTGGTCCAATACATGTCTGCATGATTGGATTTTCTCTATGTGTAACAGCTTTTACCTTGATCAACCAGCACTGGGAACTTGCTGGTCCTGTGTATCCTGGAAATTCTGGCATTGCGTATCCTGTGTGGCTATTCTGGTCTTCCTGTACTCGTACATTTAGAATGACTTCTCCTTCGATGACATATTCTGCATTTGCAATTGCCATTTCGTTCACTGTTAAACATTTGCATAATTCGACTGGTTCATTTCTTAATGCTCCTGCAACAGCGAGTTCATCATATCCAAGTGGGGTTGTTGGTGCTTCAAAGCAGGAACCGATCTCGATCGCTGGATCGACTCCGATACTAATGGAAATTGGAAGTTTCTGTCCTAATTCTTCTGCACGTTCTGCCATTGCTCCGATATGTCTTGCTCCTGGCGTGAAGAAAATAGATAATTCATCTTTTCCCTGAATGCATAAGCGATGGATCGTCACATCATGAACTCCTGTGTCTGGATGTGTTGCATAGCACATTCCAAGGGTGATATATGGACCTGCATCATCTGGTGTGTTTGTTGGTGCTGGTACCAGATCGTATAGGTTGAAGTCTGGATCTTCTGCTTTATGAATGACCTGCTGACATGGTGGCGCTCCCTGATATTCAACTGGTGGGATTGGGTTATCTACACTGTGATAAAGTTTCTTTCCTAATTCTTCTGGTTTACAGTCTAAAAGAGCTGCTACACGCTTTCTGCTTGCTAGAACACCAATCGCTACTCTGGCATCTTTATGTCCTTTGACATTGTTAAATACCATTGCTGGTCCTTCTTTTGTCGGACGTTTGACTGTTCCACCTGCACCTACATAACGGTAAACTCCGGCAAGTTCTGCCATTGGATCAACTTCTACGTCAGTTTCTATGTATTGCCCTTCCATTGTTTTTAAACGTTCTAGGGCACTTCTTAAGTCTCTTACTTTGTCTGCCATACTTTTCCTTCTTTCTTTGTTATGATGATATCTTAATTTGCAATTTAATAATCCATTTTATGTTTTTTATTATATCTTGTGAATTTCCATGATTCAATTCATTTTTTGATATAATCATTTCCATATTTTATCCTAAAGTTTTATCTAAGGCAAAAAAATCTGATATATAACCCACAGATTACATATCAGATTTTTATTTTTATATTAGTTCTTATAAATGACGAATCTCTATCTCTTCTTCGGCTAATGCCTTGCGAATCTTCTCAACAAATAATAATGCTTTCTCTCCATCTCCATGCACGCAGATAGAGTCTGCTTTAATATCAATATCTTTTCCAGTAATTGAAGTAACTTTTCCTTCTTTTACCATGCGGATGACTCTCTTGATTGCTTCGTCTTCATCTTCGATCATGGCTCCTGGCTTTCTTCTGTTTACCAGGGTTCCATCTTCTTCGTATGCGCGGTCAGCAAATACTTCGCTGGCTGCTTTTAATCCGCAATCATGAGCGGCTTTGATCATTTCGCTTCCGGATAATCCCATGACAATCAGATCTTTGTCGTATTCGTAAATTGCTTCGCAGATTGCTTTGGACAAATCATAGTCTTTGGCTGCCATGTTATACAGAGCTCCGTGTGGCTTTACATGCTGTAATTTCACTCCGGCTGCTTTGCACATTCCGCCTAAGGCACTGATCTGATATAGTGTATATGCTTTAGCTTCTTCGTTGGAAATCGCCATACTTCTTCGTCCAAATCCCATCAGATCTGGAAGTCCTGGATGGGCTCCAATTCCAATTCCTGCTTCTTTGGCTCTCTGAATGGTCTGTGTCATTACGACTGGATCGGATGCATGGTATCCGCATGCTACATTTGCGGATGTGATCAGTGGAATGATCTTTTCATCATTTCCAATCGTATATCTTCCAAAGCTTTCTCCAAGGTCGCTGTTTAAATCTACCTGATACATAATAAATGATGCCTCACTTTCTTTTGTATACTCTGTTTATGAGTATCTTTCTTAGCTAATCTTAATAACTAGTCTAATATTCTTAATACTTAGTCTAATCTTAATAATCTCTCGATAAATCCTGTATCTGCTTTTCCTTCACAGAACTCTCGATTGTTCATCAGCTGATACTGGAAATCAAGGTTTGTATGAATTCCTAAGATTACCATTTCATCGAGGGCTGTTCTCATTTTTTGTAATGCTGCATCACGGTCTGGTGCATGTACAATGACCTTTGCGATCATGGAATCGTATTCGGATGGGATGCGGTATCCTGTGTAGATCGCTGTATCCACACGAACTCCATTTCCAGCTGGAAGATGCATATGTTTGATCACTCCAGGGCTTGGCATAAAGTTCTTCTCTGGAATCTCTGCATTGATTCGGCATTCGATGGCATGTCCATTGATATGAACATCTTCCTGTGTAAAGCTTAATTCCATTCCCATTGCTACACGGATCTGTTCGATGATCAGGTCTGTCCCTGTTACCATCTCTGTCACTCCATGTTCTACCTGAATACGGGTGTTCATTTCCATGAAATAGTAAATTCCTTTTGGATCAAGGATAAACTCTACGGTTCCTGCATTTGTATAACCTACGGCTTTTGCTGCAAGGATCGCATCGTGATTCATGGATTTTCTGATCTCATCTGTGATCGCTGGGGATGGTGATTCTTCGATCAGTTTCTGGTGATTTCTCTGAACAGAGCAGTCACGTTCTCCTAATGCTACGACATTTCCATGTTCATCTGCCATGATCTGAATCTCGACATGTCGTGGATTCTCAATGAATTTTTCAATATACATCGTGTCATCACCAAATGCATTGGCTGATTCTCTTTGTGCAGTATTGAAATTAAATTCAAAATCTTCTTTGGATTTTGAAACACGCATTCCTTTTCCACCACCACCGGAAGATGCTTTGATCATAACCGGATATCCGATCTCGTCTGCTAATTTTTCTCCTGTCACTGCATCGTAGACAGGTTCTTTTGTTCCTGGTACAACTGGAACTCCTGCTTCCATCATTGTCTTTCTTGCATTAGATTTATTTCCCATGCTGTCGATGACTTCTGCACTTGGTCCGATAAATGCAATATCATTTTCCTTACATAAACGGACAAAGTCTGCATTTTCAGATAAAAATCCGAATCCTGGATGAATTGCATCGGCATCCGTGTTCTTTGCTGCTGAAATGATACGTTCCATATTCAGATAACTATTTTTTGCAGGACCTTCTCCGATACATACTCTTCGGTCTGCAAGTTGTACATGAAGACTGTCTTTATCTTCTTTTGAATAAACCGCGATACTCTTGATTCCCATATTACGACAGGCACGGATGATCCTGACTGCGATTTCTCCACGGTTCGCGATCAATATACTTCGAAACATATAATGCCTCCTTTAGTCTTCAATTTTCTTTACTTTAAATAATGGCTGTCCATATTCGATCTTCTGCTCGTTACTTACTAAGACAGCTTCGATCTCGCAGTCAAAATCACTTTCGATCTCGTTCATTAATTTCATCGCTTCAAGGATACATACTGTCTGTCCTGCTTTAACGCGGTCTCCAACTTTCACGAATGCTTTTGCTTCTGGAGATGGTGCAGAATAAAACGTACCTACGATCGGAGATGTAATATATCCTTCATCGTCAGAATCAAGACCATCTGCTGCATTATCAACCCCCTGTGTAGAAACTGCCATCGGTGTTGATGGTGCTCCAGCACTTCCTCTTCTGCTCATTTTAATTTTTACATCGCCTTCCTGAATACTGAAATCCAGCATAGAAGAATTCTCGATGATCTTTACTAATTTTTCAATTTTTTCTAAATTCACAGTGTTTCTCCTTTTCTATTCAAATAGAGCGCTGATTCGTTTTGCAACTAGTCTGCAGTCTAATACTTCTTTACAAGGTGTATAAATCTGACTTCTGAAATCATTCAGTTCTTTCATCTCATCTGCTAACAGCTTCTGAGCTTCTTCGACTGATACGGCCTGAAATCTTACTTTTTGTTCTGTCTTTCTCTGGACAAGTTTCGGAATATCCACAGAGATGACCGTTGCAATCTTTGCATATCCACCGGTTGTCTGTCGATCTGCTAATAAGATGATCGGTTTTCCATGGCTTGGCACCTGAACAGATCCAAATGCGATTCCATCGGAAATGATATCGGATGTCGTTTTGTATGCAATAAATGGACCTTCTAAGCGGCATCCCATACGGTCAAATTCACTTGTCACTGTATATTCTGAATTTAAGAATGTCTCGCGTCCTTCTTTGGTAAACATCTTCTCCTGTGGACCCATGACAACTCTTAAGGTTACTTTTTCCTGATCAAATTCATTTAAATCCAAACTTCTTGATAAATAGTATGGAAGATATCTTCGTTTTGCTCTGAATCCGATATAATCTCCATCTTCGAGTTTACGTCCTTTAAATCCACCGATCTTGCACTTGATATTGGTTGAACGGCTTCCCATCACAACTGGTATATCAAGATAACTTGAAAATGCAATATATCCTCTTGTTCCAGTTCTTGCTCCGCCAAATGTCAGGATATCTCCACGATGCATATAAATTGCTGTATACATCTTCGCAGGTTTTCCATTGATCTGTGGGCGGAAATTTCCACCTGTGATCGAAATAATCGTCTCTGATGTAAATTCAAGAGTTGGTCCCATTAAAGTAAATTCGAGGACTGCTTCATTTTCCGGGTTGTCCAGTAAGAGGTTTGCGATCTTAAAAGAACGAACGTCCATAACTCCGGATACGCTGAATCCTTGACTCTGATATCCTGTTCTTCCAAGATCCTGCACGGTTGTCAGCATTCCACCTTTTAGTATACGAACTCCCATTGTTTACACCTCCTTTGTATGAATGACACATTCATAAGTTCCATTTTCAACCTGTTCTTTGATCTGTTTATATTCTTCTTCTGATACAGGCACAAAACGGATATAGTCTCCAGCTTCAAAAAGAATTGGATCCTCTCGTTCTGGATCATAAGTTTTTACCGGTGTCATTCCAAGGAGCTGCCATCCTCCCGGTGAATCCAGTGGATAAATTCCCGTCTGGGAACCACCGATCCCGACACTTCCTGCTGGGATTCTGATTCTTGGATTGGCAAGTCTTGGTGTATGGATTCTCTCATCCAATCCACCAAGATAAGAAAATCCTGGTAGGAATCCAAGCATATAGATTAAATAGTCCTTAGAAGAATGAATCTCAATAACTTCTTCTTCCGTTAAACCAGCATGTTTTGCGATATTTTCGATATCTGGTCCGTATTCTCCTCCATAGCATACTGGAATCTCAAAGACTCTGGATGCAGAGGCTTCTTCATTTACATCCAGTTTTAATAACTTCTGCAAACGTTTTGTCAATGATTTATAATTTACCACTCTTGGATCATAATTGATCAAAAGACTGGTAAATGCCGGGATCATATCCTGTACTCCTTCAATATGCTGTGCTTTTAAAAGATGTACAAAGGCTGTGATCCTTGCGTTGATCTCTGGAGAGATTTCCTGTCCAAACTCAATAAGCAGGGCTGAATCTCCCGCAGTGCTAATCTTTACTTCTTCCATTTTTTCACATAACTCCTTTCGGTCAGTCTGTGTTTTTTATATTTTAATCTTAACTACTTATGTAAATAACTCTACTTATGCAAACAGTGCAGTTAAGCTGCTTAATGATGTAATTCCAAGATATCCTGAAACAACGACTACCACGATTCCAAGGATCAGTAATAATACTGGATGATGATAATCTTCTCCCATGATCGATTTCTTCTGGGAAGCGATCAGGCAGACACCTAATGTGATCGGTAAGATCAGTCCATTTAAGGCTCCTGCAAGTACAAGTAATACGGCTGGCTGTCCAGCAAGTGCCATACAGATCGTGCTGACTGCGATAAATCCAACGATAAACCATTTCTCGTTCTTCTCAATCGTCTTGCTGAATGTCTTAAGGAAAGATACTGATGTGTATGCGCATCCAACAATTGACGTGATCGCTGCACATAAGATCACAAGTCCAAAGAAACGGTATCCGATCTGTCCTGCTCCCTGTAAAAATGCATCTGCTGTTGGGTTTGCTGGATCTAGTGTATGAGCTGGTGATGTTGCTGTTGCTACAACAACTCCTAAAACTGCAAGGAATAAGAAGATACGAACGATCGTTGCGATTCCCATTCCCATAACAGAACTCTTATTGATCTCTTTTAATTTTTCTTTTCCAGTGATTCCTGCATCGATCAAGCGATGAGCTCCTGCAAATGTGATATATCCACCAACAGTTCCTCCAAGTAATGTAAGGATTGCTGGGAAAATATCACTCATAGATGCTGTAGGAAGTACTGTCTCTTTTACTGCCATACCAACTGGTGGCTGTACAATAAGAATTACGATAAAGATGACAAGGATCATGATACCACCAAGGACTTTTGTAAGATTATCCATTGCATTCATAGCGTTTTTCATCAAAAATACAAGGATCGCGATCGCTCCTGCGATAAAATAGCCAACAGTTGTTGGAATTCCAAGTAATGTATTAAAACCTAAGGCTCCTCCACCAACGTTACCAATATTAAATACAAGTCCCCCAGCGACAACTAAAAACGCGATCAAATATCCAAGTCCAGGAAGCACTTTGTTGGCTACATCCTGTCCACGCATTCCAGATACACACAAAACTCTCCATACATTTAACTGTACGATCGCTGCCAAGATCACGGAGATCAGAATTACAAATCCGAAACTTCCATGAAGACTATCTGTAAATTTACCAGTCTGTGTGAGGAATCCAGGTCCAATTGCCGATGTTGCCATAAGAAATGCTGCCCCGATCAAGGCGCTTGCACTTTTCTTGTTATTCTCTTTCTTCATAGTAAATAATTTCCTTTCATTTTCAATATAATGAAACGATTATATCAAATTTTCTGATAATATGCAACTTTAAAGCGATAAATGAGTATATACAAAACTTATCAGTCAATACCCTATAATATACACTCTGTATACTGGTTTCGATAGACTTCTGTTTTATGTGACGGAAATAAGATAACAAGAAATATTGATAAGAAACCGGTGGCAACGATCAGCAGATTTTACTTCAGGAAACTCAACACTGCCTTATAAACTTTCTCCACCCCATCTTCATTCAAAATCTCATGTCTGCGATTTAAAAACAGCATTCCTCTGACATTATTGTATCCTCGTTTTTTCAATGTTGTCATAGCTTTTGCATATTGTTTCTTTGATCCGATGCATGGATCATCTGCTCCTGCGATAAATAAAATCGGCAATGATGGATGTTTTACCTGCCATCCTTTGTTATTATATGTTTCATCCATTAATAAGAAGAGATTCAAAAATCCATTATTGCTAAATACAAACCCATCGAGTGGATTTTCATCATAGGCCTTTACATTTTCTTTATTATAACTGATCCAGCCGTTTTCTGATTCTCCTTCTTCTAGTATTTTCCCGTATAAACCAAATGCCAGTTTCTGAAAGAAATCACCTCTTTTATGTGGTCTTATTTTACACGCTGCCTTTGCCAGCAAGGTTGCTGCCTTCGCAGCTTTATTCTCGCTTGGACTTCCGCATATGATCAGTGAATCTAATTCATTATCATATTTTTTCAAATAACATCTTACAACTAGTGATCCCATGCTGTGTCCAAATAAATGATATGGCATTTCTCCATATCGATCTTTTGCCCATTGAGTGATCTGATGTACATCTTCAACGATTGCTTTTCCACTTTCGTCGTAAAAATATCCGAGATCTTCTTTTGCTCTTATACTTTTTCCGTGTCCTCTATGATCATGAATTATACTGATATATCCTTGTTTACATAGCATCTCCATAAATGGCTCATACCGTTCTTTGTGCTCTGCCATTCCATGAACAATCTGTACGATTCCTTTTGGTTCTTCTTCTGGTTCCATTAATAATACGTGTAGTTTTAGTCCATCTTGTTTTGATGTCAGATATACTGTTTTCTTCACTTTTGGCACCTCCATCCTGTTTATTTCTTTTAGTTTAATTCTAATGAATTTTTGTGTCAAATATTGATTTGTGGTAAACTATGAACATAACTATCAACGCTTTTATGGAGGACTTTATTATGAAAGCAAAAATGAAAAAAATCAGTGCATTGTTTCTATCCTGCATCCTGCTTTTTTCAATTACAGCATGTCAGAAGAAACGAACAGCAAAAGAAGTTATGCAGTCATCTCTTAAACAAAGCAGCAGTCTAAAAGATGCTGATTTTAATGGAAATGCCTCTTATACAATTGAAACGGGAAAAGAGGGATCTCAATCAACAATTAATTTTAAGATGAACTTCGATACCAAACTTCAAACACTAAAAAAAGATAACCTCAAAATGTCCATGACTTCTACCATCAATATGCTTGGTCAGAATATTAACATGACAATGTATTATGCAGATGGATATTATTATATGAATTCTAATGGTACAAAGCAGAAAATGAAAATGGATATCGCCAGTCTCCAAAAACAAATTCAATCAACCACAGGACAGTCAACTTTGCCGATCAAATATTATAAAGATCTTAAACTTAGTGAAGATGATGGTAACAACGTCATCAGTTATAGTATTAACAGTGATGGATTAAATAAATATGTTGAGAATATCACAAATTCCATGTCTGCGATCACAGGCGGCAGTGATTCTATTAAGATCACTTCTATGTCTGGTAAAAAAACGCTCAATGATAAAGATCTTCCTGTGAAAGAATCTATCAAAATGGTAATAGAAAGTAACAGTAATGAAGTTGGAAAAATAACTTTGAAAATGGATCTTATTTATCATAATCCTGGAAAATCTGTTACTGTTTCACTTCCAAAAGATTTAAATACCTATCAGGAAGTATCTTCTAACAATTAGTGAACAAAGAATATAAAAAATCCCTTTTCCTATTTACATGATAAGTTAAATACAAACTTTTCGATATAAATAGAAAAGGGATTTTTATTTTATATTCGTTTATTGGCAAGATATTCTCTCATTGTCTCTGTTTTTATGTTCAATAGACATAATTCGACATAAAATATTATACTCTTTTGTAGGAAATACTGTCAATCATAGTAAATATTGATCTGAAAATAGTTTTATGAACATTTTGTAACTTAAAATCACTGGAATTTCCACATTTTTCATGCTATCTTGTATATAACAAACTTGTAGTTAGGAGTTATGATCTTATGAATTGGCACGGGAAACGTTATTATTCGTTTGACAGCTTTTTAAAAAATTATTTTGGTGAGAAAATTTATAAAGTATCTTTAGATGGCGGTTTTACATGTCCAAATCGAGATGGAACACTTGGAACTGGCGGCTGTATTTTCTGCAGTGAAGGAGGATCTGGAGATTTCGCTTCTTCATCCTGCTTATCTGTAACAGATCAGATCTCTGCTGGAATTGAGATGGTTTCTAAGAAGATTGAGAACGGAAAGTATATTGCTTATTTTCAAGCATTCACAAACACTTATGGTCCTATTGAGAAATTAGAATCTTTATATATGGAAGCGATCCATGATCCAAGAATTGTTGCTCTTGCGATCGGTACAAGACCTGATTGTCTGCCTCCTGAAGTTCTTAACCTGCTTGAGCGTTTGAATCAGATCAAACCTGTGTTTGTGGAACTTGGATTACAGACAATTCATGAAAAGACTGCTTCATTTATCAGGCGTGGATATCCTTTGTCTTGTTTTGATGAGGCGGTTTTGAATCTTCATAAAATTGGAGTGCTGACGGTTGTTCATCTGATCCTTGGACTTCCTGGTGAAACAACTGATATGATGCTTGAATCGGTTCGTTATTTAAATCAACTTCCTGTTCATGGAGTGAAATTTTCTATGCTGCATATTTTGAAGAATACAGATCTGGCAGCTTATTATGAAGAACATCCATTTGATGTTTTTACTTTGGATTCTTATGTTGATCTGCTTTTAAAATGTATTGAAAATTTAAGTCCTGAGATCGTGATTCATCGATTGACCGGGGATGGCCCGAAAAATCTGTTGATCGCTCCTGTTTGGAGTCTTCATAAGCGGAAAGTTTTAAATACGATTTCGCATGAGATGAAGATTCTTGATATTAAGCAAGGAGATCTGTTGTGATTTTTAGTTGTGTATTCTTCAGGAACATGATCATGTAATTTGATGCATTTTCAAATAGCTCTACTAATTTATATAAATATTTGTTATATTTAAGAAAAAAAGGGCCATAAAATAAACTATTTCATCTCTAAGATTACGTTTATTTTATGGCTCTTGCTATTATACCCTTGTACTATATTTTATATAATGCTTCTTCCTATTTAAAATATTTATCTAAGATCTGGCGCTCTCCTTCGTTATCATTGATATCTGTGATAATATCTGCTGCCTCTTTTACCTCATCGGTTGCATTCCCCATGGCGACTCCAAGTCCTGCGTATCTGATCATATCGATGTCATTGAAATTATCTCCAAATGCCATTGTCTCTTCCTGTTTTACATGAAAATGATCTTTTAACATGTGGATTGCATCAGATTTGGATGCTTTCATGGACATGATCTCTAAGTAGGTGTCCTTAGATCGATAGATTCTGATCTGTGGAAATTCTTTCACTAACTGTTGTTCCAATGCAGCAATATCTGCTTTATCACCCATACATAATACTTTATGCACTTCTTTATAGACTTCTTCATCTTCAAAGGATACTTCTTGTGGAATCACGCCTGTGATATCACTTTCCTGAGCTGCCCAGTATTCTTTTTTATCTTTTACCAGCCATTCATCGTTTGTGTAAATGTTGATAGAAATCTTTGGATTCAACTCATAGACTCTTCTGCATAACTTCATGGCAACTTCTTGTGGCATTGCCACACTGTAGATTGGATGATCTTCTTCATCAACAACTAAGGCACCACTATAGCAGATCATTGGACTCTTCGCCCCTAATTCTGCTCTGATAGCTGTCATACCTTTGGGCATTCTTGCGGATACTAAGACATATGGAATTCCATTTTCATTGATCTGTTTTATTTTTTCTTTTGTACTTTCTGGTATCTGATGCTTTGAATTTAATAATGTTCCATCAATGTCACTGAATACTGCTTTATATTTTTTCATCATGTCTTCATCCTTTCATTTTTCTACTTTGTTATCCATTTCTTCTATTATAAAGTAAGAAAAGCCATCTGGCGAGGATAAAATGTTCCAGATGGCTTTCTCCTTTTTTTAGGTCTTGGATCTTTAATATGCTTTCACTGATTTTGCTTTAGAATATGTTCCATATACTTTCTGATTTGTTGAATCATAATAGTAATAACGAACCTGTACGTAATATTTCTTACCTTTTTTCAGACCTGTTTTGGTATAAACGTTTTTCGCTAAACCTGTTGTTTTGTATTTTGCAGATTTCATCTTTTTACTTGTAGAATAACGGAATCTAAATCCTCGTTTTTCTCCATATTTATTTGTGTATTTGATAGATTTCGCTACAAATCCTGTTCCTTTTCCAGACTTACCTTTCAAAGATGATAGTTTCGCTGTTTCTACTTTGATTTTAACAAATTTTGCTGTTAATACAATATTTTTATCTGAAGCAGGTACTTTATTAACAACTTTTCCTTTATAAGTCCATCCTGCAAATACATAACCTTTCTTACCAGCAGCTTTATATTTTGTTTTATTCCATCCTGGTAATTTAGTTCCAGCTTTTGTTTTATTTATTGTTGTAACAGTTTTTCCACCATTACCTTTTAATGTTACTGAAATTGTTTTTGGTTTTTCTGATGGTTTTGTTGGCTCTGATGGTTTTGTTTCTTCTTTTTTATCTACATATAAATTCTTGAAACTTACTGCACCATCCCATAAACCAAGTCCCATATATCCAGTTTTGATATCAAAGAAATCTTTGTCTGACTCTTTATCTGCATCAAAAGTATAATTTAAGCATTCCTTATCATCTACATATACTTTCACTGCATTTGCTTCTTTTTCAATCTTCACATGATGATATGATCCATCACTAATGCTAGAAGACATCTCTCCTACTGCAATATCACCATCTTTATACATTCTGAACAAGCGCACTTTGTTACTACCTGGAACAAACTGAAGACAATATGCTCCATTTGGATCCGTTGATTTTGATGCAAAAATTAAGTTAACTAATCCTTTTTCAAAGGACATATCCGCTTCTATTGTTGATTTTTCATTAACTACCGCATCTTCAGACATATAAAAATCATTTGCAGACTGGTTGGAATCTGATAACACTTCTCCATCAATCGTCCAATTACCACTTACATTTACAAATTTCTTAATGTTTGTTTTGAAGTTATTTTCTTTTACATTAATCGTAAATATCTTTTTCTTTGATGGATCTGATTTACTCGATGCAGTAACTGTTGCTTTTCCTGATTTTAATGCTGTTACAACTGCTTTTCCATCTGACTCTTTGATACTTACAACATCTTTTCCTTCTGTAACATCCCATGTTATCGTCTGATCCATAGAAATTGGAAATACATATGCACTTAATTCTACACTATCACCAGCATATAATGTCTGGTTCTCATTCTGCATAGATCCAACAGATTCCACATCTGTCAATTCTTCCTTATCTGTCCAAATTGACTTCATTGGATAAATATCAATATCTGCTTTTACAGGATCACCTTCTACTAGAACAGATGCTCCTAAACTTGTTGGTGTTGGGAATATCTGGTTCGCTCCTGCTGCTGTATTATTACTGCTAAATACTTCGACACTGGCTTTGTCTACATAAATATGTAATTCTACAGAACCATCTTCATTCTTTTTCACATTAGACTGCTCATTTATTTTTTTGAATTCTTGACTGATAATCTTTCCTGATTTACTTCTATCGATAGATAGTTTCTCATTTTCTAAATCATAAATTACATCGGTATATTCTGTATCATTTTGATTCTTTCTCAGTCTGAACCCAACTTTCTTTGTTTTCTCTGATGGTTTAAATTTAGCAACAATCTCATATGTATCCTTTGCAAAATCCTTTAAGAGATCATTATCTTCTGAAATTGTAACATTTTTATAAGAAATCTTATTTTCTGCATCTCTTAAACTCTCATATGCACTAATTGGTGTCTGTGTTAAAACGTATTTTCCATTTTCCTGTTTTAATCCTACTTTAAGATTCAGATTATAAGTTCCATTAAAATTCTGTCCTACAGTATCTGCAACTTTATTACAATAATCATCCCATGTATTCATCCAATTTCCTTCAATAATCTCTGGAATCGTTGGATTTTCCTGTGTTCCGAAGTCTTGTACATAATATGTCATTGCTGCATAAGAATCCTTACCAAAGTTCATAACACCGTCACTGTTTTTGTAAGCTTCATCTGCAACAAATTTCCATTTTCCATCAACTTGTTTAAAATCACCGACTTTATAAGATCTTCCACCGCGGGAAAGTACCCATTTCACACCATCTTTTGTTTCAATTGGATAAAGGTCAGGGCACTCTGTATGAAGATCTGCATATGTAGATTCACATTTCCAATCTGTCAGATTGTCTGATGAATAAATACGAAGTGGTCCGCCTGCAATTACCATGAACCATTTATTTTCCCATCTAAAAACTTTAGGATCTCGGAAATCTCTATTTTTTAATGGATCTTTTGACCAGTCTGCTGCAATTTTATTTGTTTTTTTCCAAGTTTTTCCTTCATCTGTACTATAGGCAACTTTAATACGTTGTCCATTTCCATCTGCTGTGATCAATGCAACTAATCCACCTTCATTGCCGTTACCAAAAAGTCCTGATGTATTCTTTTCATCCGCTACAATACATCCTGAAAACATAGCTCCATTTGCATCTGGATATAATGCAATTGGCTGTTCTTCCCAATGGATCAAATCTTTACTTGTTGCATGTGCCCAATGCATTGGTCCCCATTTTGTATCATCATAGAACTGATAAAACATGTGATATGTTCCTTTATACTTAACCAATCCATTTAAATCATTTCCCCATCCGTCCTTTACAGAATAATGATACTGATTTCTGTATGCTTCATTATAATAAGTTTTATCTGCTGCTCGGCGATGCACATTTACACGATATGTTAAAGTTGCTGTCTGTCCATTTTCTCCCTGAACTGTGCTCTTTACTGTAATGTAATTCTTACCAACTTTAACTGGAATATTCTTTCCATCGTTATATGTTTTTCCATCATATTCAACCTGTACATCTGCATTTTTATTTTTCTTTTCGATATTCAAGTCTACTGTTTCTGCATTATTCTTTACATACTGAATCATAATTGGTTCTGTGGATGTAAATTGTGCTGCTTTCTCCACATCTCCAGTTGAGGAAGATACCGAGATATTTTTTAACTCTGGTGTGTTTTGATCATTTAATTCTGTATAATAGGTATTTTGGAATGTCATCTCACCATTCCAATTTAATAGACCAAGAGAACCTTCTGTCAAAACAGTACTCTGTCCTTTGTCGCCTTTTTGAAGTGTATAATCACCTGTACTTGCTATCAAAGTATCATTTACATAATAAGAAATCCATGAATCGTAAGCCACTACTTTTAAAGTATATTTCTCATCATCCGTTGCTTTTACTTCTTTTTCATCAATCAACTGATAATCACTATTTTCCTGCCATCGCCAAAACTTGCATTTATGCGAACCTCCATCGATATTTACCGCATAGCATTCTTTATTATCAAGATTATTATTACAACGGAAAATTAATGTTGCTGCACCTTGATTTCTCTTAAATGTTACGTCTGTAGAATATACAAAATTCTTAGCTGTTGTTTTACTGAATGCAAAACAGTCTCCTTTATCAACTGCATTGCTGTACAGACCATCTTTTGTTTCTTTCCAATCACCTTTCTTATAATCAAAACCTGTTAAATTCGTTTGATATCCTTGCGCTGCCTCTTTCTCCTGACTATCTGTTGCAGCATTTACAGTAATCGTTTGATATCCTGTTACTGGTGTTATGGAGGTAACTGTAACAGCTCCTGCCATCATTAGTGCCAATAATCTTGGACTTATTTTTCTCATAATTTTTCCTTCTTTCTTTGTACAAAAAAAGGACGATCAAACTATAATCGTCCTTTTCACTCAAAAAACAATAAGTTCTTATACCTATGCTTTAATCAATTGTATAATCTTATCTATGTTTTCTTTGCCTCTCTTTATCCCAAGTCCTATGACAACACAAAGTATCACACTGATGATCGTAATGATCACTCCAACTACACCAAATACTGTAAATGGCATTTTACTTTGGACACCTAGTCCCCAGTACGCAAGTATGATTCCGATAGAGGATAAAATAATGAGATTGCGAATCCATTTTTTGAGGTTATTGAGCATTTGTGTCTGAAATTCAATTTCTTTTAGCTGCTGTGCTCTTGTTTGTGTTGTCATAATATACTTCCTTTCTTAGTATTTTAATCCTGGGTTAAAGAATCCAATCATAACTCCGATAAATGCTACAACTACTAAGATCAACATTGTAACAACTGGAGATACTTTTTTCTTTGACATTAACCACCAACAGAAGATTACAAAAGCTGCTGTTAAGAATCCTGGATATACTCCGTCTAACTGATTCTGAAGATTTAAGAATTCTTTTCCTGCACTGTTTACGAGATGGAATGATGTTTTTACTGATACCCATGTTGCTGCTACAGATCCAACAACCATTGTTCCTAACATAACGATTGCTTCACGGATCGCGGTTGCTTGCTCACCAACCAGGATATCTACGGCTTTTCCACCCAGTTCATATCCTTTGAAGTATAAGAACTTCATTCCAAATGCCATAATCAAATTCCATGCTACGATATAGAAGATTGGTCCTACGACAGATCCACCTGTTGATAATCCCAGTGCGATACCAAGTAAGATAGGAATTAATGTACCTACAACTAAGGAATCACCAATACCTGCTAAAGGTCCCATAAGACCGGCACGGATACCATTGATCGCTTCTGCATCGATATCTTCATTTCCATTTGCTTTTGCTTCCTCAAGACCAGCTGTGATACCTACGATGATAGATCCAACCTGTGGTTCTGTATTAAAGAAAGCTGTGTATGTATTCATTGCTTCTTTCTGTTCTTCTTTTGTATCATATAACTCTTCTACCAATGGAAGCATTGCACACAGATAACCAAATGTCTGCATATGTTCCTGAGAGAAACATGTTAAGTTTCCATAAGCCCAGTTACGGAATGATTTATTTAACGCTTTTTTAGATAGTTTTTTCTCTGCCATATTAAATATCCTCCTCGTCATCATCGTCAAAGGAACCGCCAGAAGCTAAGGCTGCTTCTTTTGCTCTGATTCCTACCATTTTAATGTTGTAGTAAATAATTGCGAACATTGCTGCTACAACTGTTACTGATACAAGGTTTAATCCCATACTTGCTGCTAATGTAAATCCGAAGAAGAATGGTATAAAGTCAACTGCTTTTGTTACTACCTGTTTTAATAAGATCGCAATACCTACGCAAGGAAGTAAGCTACCTACTGTAAACAGTGTTTTCATTGCAATTCCATCCATTGGTAATGTTGTTTTGATCGCTTCTACAACTGGAACTCCTAATTTACACATTACAACTGCTGGTAAGAAACTGCAGATGATATGAGAAATCCATGGAAGAACCATATCTACAACGTATAATCTCTTGAATTCACCTTTTTCAACGGCCTGCCATCCAATGTGCTGCCATACAAGGTTGATCGTTGCTGTTCCATAGAATAATACTGTACCGATTGTTCCTACCATTGCTCCAAATGATGTTGCCATGGAGATACCTTTTGCTGATGCAGGATCTAATCCGTATGAATTTAATGCTAACATTGCCAGTGGAATACCGATATAAGATACGGCACGAACGTCTGCTGATACAGTTCCTCCTGGTGTAACCAATGCGATATATACAACCTGCATTGCCGCACCGACTAAAACACCTGCCTGAATATCTCCAAGTACGATACCACAGACAAGACCTGCAACTAATGGTCTTCCTAATGTGTAGTTACCAATGGTTGTACCTCCCATACCAGGCATACTGGATAAGCAGGCAAAAATACCTAAAATGATTGCTTGTAACCAACTAATTGTCATAATAGTTTCTCCTCTCTATTGGTTTTTTAGTTAAATCCAAACTGACCTCTGAATTTGTCCCATGTTCCGATGGACGCTTCTTTGATCAGTGCAAATTCGATTTCATAACCAGCTTTGCTGATTGCTTCTAAAGCTTCTGCTTCTTCCTGTGTAATAGATTGGTTATTACCAAGTTTGACAGCTCCTGGTCTGTCATTACATGGTCCTACGATTACTTTCTTTACATCACTTGGAACAAATCCATCATCCACTAAGATCTTCTTCATCTGGATTGGATCTTTTGTGATCAGGAAGTAATTGTCTTTGCTGTCTAATACTTTCTGGTTTTTCTTTTTCCATGCTTCATATGTCCAAACAAATGTTTTCTTTGTGCTGGCACTCTTGTATGCCATCTTAAGTGCATCTGTTGTTGCTGCTTTGTCGTTCACTGCGATCAGCCCATCGCATGGATACTCTAGTGACCAACGTGTTACTGTCTGACCATGAATCATACGGTCATCAATTCTTAAAAATGAAACTGACATAATATTTTCCTCCCTACTTCTTAAATATCATCTTCGTCATCATCATTTACTGGTGTCATAACAAATTCTTTCACTGCGTCTTTTGCCTCATTGATCAAGCTATCTTTTAGCATGTCTGTGTCTACGCCGTCTTTCATTAATGTTGCTGTTAATGCCATTGCCAGGTTCATTCCTCCAAAGATCATGGTCTTACCAATCAGTCCTTTGTTTGATACCTGTTCAATTGCATTTGTAAGAGGTGATCCACCCACAATGTCACCAAGAAGAATGATCTCATCGTCTTCTGTGATCTTGCTGATCGCATTGCTAAATTTCTCTGCAAATTCATCAGCACTCATTCCGTCCTCTAATCCAACGCTGATCACGTCTTCTCTTTCTCCACCAGCTAACATCTTAAGTACACTGTGAAGTCCTGGTGCAAATGTTCCGTGGCTGACTAATACTACGTATTTCATCCTCTTCTCCTTTCTTTTTTCCTATCTCTTATTTACAAGCTTATTCTACCAATCACGCAAAAAAAGGACATCTGTAAATTGTCATGACTTTCAATTTACAAATGTCCCTTTTTATGTGACAAATGTCATATTTGTGTTTTGTTTGTTTTGATCTTCTTATTATTACTGATTTAAAAGCTTATCAATCTCCTGTTTTAGTTTCAAGATATTGGAATCAAATTCTTCTTCATCTGTAAGAATTTTTGTCATCTCACTGTCAATCTTTTGGTAGGCTTCATTGTATCTTCGGAATTTTGGAATCTGCAAGGCATTGTTCATGAGTTCATCTAACAATTTCATTTTATCTGTCATATTCTCACCCATGCTTTTTTCTAATACCTGCTGTGCTTGTTTTGAATTCGTCACAGCTTTTAATGGTGAGATTCCCTGACGATACTGAAAGATCTTTTGCTGTGTCTTTGTTTCATAACATAATTTCTTTAAAAACTGCCATGCCATATCTCCTTGCTTGGTCTGATTGCTGATTCCCATCAGCAGATTATCTACCTGTGTCTTATTCTCTCCATCTGGTCCGGAAGGGAGTCTGATACAATCCCATTTGAAATCAAAGTATTTATTGATTTTCCATGGATATGGTTTATACGTTCTAAATTCTGAAAATGTCATAGGACGAAATGCAATATTTCCTGAGTCAAAATCATCTGAGGTTAGATTTCGAAATGATGATATTCTTTCAATCTTCTTTGTAAACAGAATCGCATTTTCAATTGGTTCGGATGACAAGTTGCATTTTGTTCCACTTTGATTAAACAATGTTCCGCCATTGCTCAGAGTTGCATCATTCCATTTATAATTATATACACCAAATTGGTCTAAACGGCCATCTCCATCGGTATCTTTGGTTACTTTTTGACAGATCTTATAAAAATCATCCCAAGTCCAGTGATTCCCTGGCATTTTGATATGCTCTTTTTTTAGTAGTGTCTTATTGACTAGCATCAAAGTTGGTACACTTTCATATGGAAGAGCATATTGCGTTCCCTTATAGGTTCCAGCATCATAACTTCCTTCATAATAGTTGCTTTTTTTGAACGCTTTATCAATCTTTGTATAGGAGTCTAAGTTCTTTAACATTCCTACGGATGAAAATGTGCTAAAATCTTCTGGCAAGACCATAAAAACATCTGGCAGATCTCCTTTTAGTGCCTTTTGTGACAGCCATTCTGAATAATCATCTTTCATCACACCACTTTCGTATTTGATCGTGACATTCGGATATTCTTTTTCAAATTCTTTGATTACTTGATCGATCATCTGATAGCAATTATCATCTGGAACATCCCACTTGTTTCCTGCGAACATTCCAAAGGTTAAAACAATTTTTTGTTGTTTGGGATAGATCACAAAACCAACAGATAATAAACTTATGACCAATCCAACAGCAATGATTCGTTTCCACCATTTTTCTAGTTTCTGTCTCATCTATCTTCTCCCGTATTTGGCTGAACCTGACTGTACTTCCCAGATTGCAAGCTGGGTTCTGTCTCTTAGGTCTAGTTTACTTAAGATCGTGCTGAGATAATTTCGTACAGTTCCTTCGGAAAGGCTTAGTTCCGTCGAGATTTCTTTATTTGACATGCCTCTTCCGACTAATTTAATGATCTCCCATTCTGCATCTGTGATCTCTTCTACATTCTGTGCATGAATTGATGTATCATAATTGCTTTGTGCCATTTCAGAGAAGAAATCGACCACCTTTGTTGCCACTTCTGGATTGATCATGGCCCCGCCGCTATGTACTGTATTGATCGCTTTTTCTAATTCATCCATAGAAATTCCTTTTAACAGATAACCACTTGCTCCATGTTTTAATGCATTGTATACATACTCATCATCATCGAACGTTGTCAAAATAATGATCTTGACATCTGGATATTGTTCTTTGATGATCTGTGTACATTGCACTCCATCCATTTCTGGCATACGCACATCCATTAAAATAACATCTGGCTTGTCTTTCCTGACTTCCTGAATGACTTCTCTTCCGTCCTTGGCAGTTGCAGTAACTTCGATTCCTTCTTTCATCTCAAGTACGATTTGTAAACTTTGTCTGATCAGTTCCTGATCATCTGCTATCATTACTTTAATCATAGTTTTTCACCCCATCTGATCGGTATTCTTGCTGTGACTTTAAATCCATTACTTCCATCATATTCTACAGTTCCTTTTAACATCTTGATCCTCTCTTCGATATGGATCAATCCAAATCCTGTATGAATCTCTTCACATCCGATTCCATTGTCTTTGATCTCTAGATTGAGCCACTTATCTTCCTTCCATAAGTTTACATCAATCTGCTTCGCTTTTCCATGCCTGATCGCATTTGTGATACTTTCCTGTACTACACGATAGATCATATCTTCTTCATCTTGATTGAATTTCAAGACCTCTACCTGACAATCATAATTAATCTTAACATCTGATACCTGCATCGTCTCATTGATCATCTTTTCTAAAGCTTCTTGCAATCCACTATGCTCTAAGGCATCTGGTCTTAATTTATTGACCGATCTTCGAATATCTTTAATTCCTTGCCTTGCAACCTGTGATATTTTATTTAACTGTTCTTTCGTTGCATCTACAGAAAAATCGATCATCGCGATACATGCGTCAATTCCTGCAGACAGTCCAGTCATCGTATGCCCCAGTGTGTCATGAATCTCTCTGGCAATTCGATTTCGTTCCCTTGTCTCCGCCATTTTTTCTGTCATCTCTGAATAGTCCTTCAGCTGTTCATTCATTTCTTTTAAACGTATATTGGCTGTCTGAAGCTGAAGGTTTAACAATCCAATCCTTGCATTCTCTTTCATCTGATTTCTCATCAAAATGATCATGTATGCAATAAATGCGATCGCATTCAATGCAACTAGTATATTTCTTGTTCCTTGGATCATCATACTGACTTTCGCCGGGTATACACTCAAAAATTGTTGGAACGATATCATATCTATAAACATTGATATGATATCGTAGTCTGAGAATAAATATATCATTCCCATGATGACAAAGAAAATTCCCCTAGTGTGTTTATCTTTGATATCCGTTACAATATCTGCAATGACAAGAAGAATGATTCCATTATAATTTACATAAACAAATTTAATAATGATCAGACATAACAAAATCTCTGCTGCATATAAGATCACAGATACCTGTTGCCTTTTTCTTTGTTTTCTTCGAATTTCTATAATGCCTAACAATAAGAAAAAAGCAATAAATATCAACACTGTTGATGTCACTGGTTCGTTTGGGAGATATGTGATATTCTCTAAGAAATTCCTTGCTCCAAAATCACAATTGATCTTATTTAATGTTAAAATAAAAACTGCAGAAAGGAAGGATAAAATGATGAAATTTATGACTCCCATCAGAATCTTGATATAATATAAATTTTGATTTTTTCGATCCATATCATTTCCTCTTTACTGCCAACGGCTAATATCAGTCTGCTCTACATTCTTTTTTGTTATCATTTGAACAGAGATTACCTTTTTCTTCTCTACTTTTTTCCCTTGCAAAATCTTGTATGCTGCATTGATCGCTGTGTCTGCCATCTGTTTGGGAGACTGTGCTGCTGTTCCTGTCATCATACCTTCTTTGATCAGTTTCTTTCCTTCTGGAGATCCATCAATTCCGTATACGAGAACACCTTCTCTAGCCCCCTTACTGTCAAGAGCAGCTAAAGCTCCCATCGCTGCCGGGTCATTTAATCCCATGACGACATCAATATTCTTGTATTTTTCGATGATCTTATCTACCTTGGGAAGTGCACGTTCGATCTGTCCCTGAGTATCTGCAGATGCAAGGATCTTATAGTTTTTATTTTTCTTGATCGTATCTGTAAATCCATTGATACGATCTACCGCAGATCTTGCTGCATTATGTGTTAACAATACAATATTCGCATGATCTTTTTGCTTCATCATTTCCTTTGCACATAAAACACCTGCTTTGTAGTTATCTGACACGATCGTCATTGTGACAAGATCATTTCTATAAACCTGTGAGTCGATAACGATCACTGGAATCTTCGCTTTCTTCGCTGCCTTCAATCCAGACTCTACTTCTTTCCAGTCGACTGAATTTAAAAAGATTGCATCTACCTTTCGTTTAACCAGCTGTTTGATCTGCTCATTCTGCTTCTTCTGATCAAGTGCCGGATCCAATGTGATCATCTCATCTCCATTCTTCTCAACCTGCATGCGGATCTGGTTATTGACCACTTTATAGAATTCATTATTCATCGTCATATAAGTCGCCCCGAATAATTTTCTTCTTGTTCTATTTCCTTTCAGATAATTTGAACATACACTGACATAGATTGCTATAAAAAAAACAAAAACCATGATTCCTGTTAAGCTTATGATCTTATTGGTTAGATTTCTTTTCGATTGTTGATTCATATTTGTTCTTTCATTCCTCTTTTTCGCATTTTCTTTCCGTAATATATAATCATTATAACGAAATTTATTTATAATTCCAACAAATTTTCACATATCCTAAAACAAGTTATGTTCTTTATTTTTACCAACAAACTTTCACTAAAATAAATAAAAGCCAGTTGAAAACCGTAGGAGCTCGTCGGCACTTAATGAGCAGTGACGAGTATTCGTCGCTGTCGAATTTAGTGTCCGCTACGTGCGAGTCGAGCGAAAGCGCGTTTCCAACTGGCTTTTATTTATTTTAGATCCATGCCGTTGGACTTGCGTCACTTGGCATTCTTAAATCTCCTCGCGGTGATACTGCTACACTACCAACCTTAGGTCCATCTGGCAGGCAAGAACGTTTAAACTGCTGGCTGAAGAATCTCCAATAGAATTTATCCAGCCATTTCTTGATCGTTTCATCATCGTATACACCATCAAATGTTAATTTTGCCATGCGGTATAATTTGGATTTTGGGAATCCGAATCTTAACATATAATATAAGAAGAAATCGTGCAGTTCATATGGTCCGACTAAGTCTTCTGTCTTCTGTGAAATGACTCCGTCAACTGGTGGAAGTAATTCTGGACTTACTGGTGTGTCTAGGACATCCATCAGTACTTCAGATAATTTCTTATTATCTGTTGTTTCAGCATAATAGAGTACAAGATAGCGTACTAATGTCTTTGGTACAGAACAGTTCACTGCATACATGGACATATGATCGCCATTATATGTTGCCCAGCCAAGCGCTAATTCTGACATGTCTCCAGTTCCGATGACCATACCATTGTACTGATTTGCCATATCCATCAGAATCTGTGTTCTTTCTCTTGCCTGAGAGTTTTCATAAGTTACATCGTGGTTATTTTCATCATGCCCGATATCTGCAAAATGCTGGCGGACTGCTTTTTCGATTCTTACTTCTTTGAGTGTCGCTCCTAATTCTTTGATCAGGGATACGGCATTCTGGTAAGTTCTGTCTGTTGTTCCAAAACATGGCATTGTCACACAGATCAGGTTTTCTCTTGGAATGTCTAACAGATCAAAAGCTCTTGCTGTAACTAAGACTGCTAATGTGGAATCTAATCCACCTGAAATTCCTACGACTGCATGTTTGCAGTTTGTGTGTTCCAGACGTTTCTTAAGTCCCATAGACTGTAAAGATAAGATTTCATCGCATCGTTTATCTCTTTCATCTTGATTATCTGGTACAAATGGTGCTTTCGGGAATGTTCTTGTGATCTTGTTTTCTTTGACTTCTAGTGAAAATTCCTGTTCAAAATAATCATCTGTTTGGCCTCCTGGGAAAGAAGTCATCTTTCTTCGTTCTGCTGCCAATTTCTGCACATCGATATCTGCATAGATAATCTCATTTGTAAATCGTTTTGCTTCTGCTAAAACTGAACCATTTTCACAGATGAGATGGTGTCCACTGTATACAACATCCTGTGTGGATTCTCCTTCTCCTGCATCAGCATAGATATAAGCCGCTAACAATCTTGCTGACTGATTTGATACAAGGCTTCTTCGATAAGATTCTTTTGTTGTTGTCTCTACACTTGCAGATGGATTACAGATCACCGTTGCTCCTGCCATTGCGTGATATGTGCTTGGTGGAAGTGGTACCCAGAGATCTTCACAGATTTCACATGCTACCACAAGTTCTGGAATCTCTTTGCATTTGAATAACTGATTCACGGCTACATTTACATAACCAAATTCTTCTCCAAACCAAAGATCTTCTTCTAATCCTTCTCCAGATGTAAAATGACGTAATTCATAAAATTCTGAATAGTTTGGTAAATGTGTTTTTGGCACGATTCCTAAAATACTGCCATCACTGATCACAATCGCACAGTTATATAATTTTTGTTTTATAACGATCGGACATCCTACAACAACTAACATACTCTTATTTTCAGTTGCTTTCACAATTCTTAAAAGCTGATTTTTACATTCTGTTAAAAGTGGCTGTTGCAAGAATAGATCACCACATGTATATCCACTGATCGTTAATTCAGAAAATACCAAAATACTTGCTCCATTTTTTTCTGTCTCATCGATGATCTTTAAAATTTCTTCTGTATTGTATGCAGGATCTGCCACTTTGATCTTTGGTGTTGCGGCTGCAACTTTGATAAATCCATCTTTCATTTTGTATACCTCAATTAAATATATGCAGGGGCCAGGTTTGATCACCTGACCCCTTATAAATCTCTTTGTATTATTCTTCTTCCATGTTACTTAATTTTGCTGCCTGATCTGCTGCTGTTAAGCTGTCGATCAATTCATCTAAATCACCGTTCATGATAGAATCTAATTTGTGAAGTGTCAGCTTGATTCTGTGATCTGTAACACGACCCTGTGGATAATTGTATGTTCTGATCTTTTCAGAACGGTCTCCTGTACCGATCTGGCTCTTTCTCTTTGCTGCTTCTTCATCATGTGCTTTCTGCTGTTCTAATTCATACAGACGGGAACGTAATACCTTTAACGCTTTGTCCTTATTCTTTAACTGGGATTTTTCATCCTGGCATGATACAACGATTCCTGTTGGAATATGTGTTAAACGTACCGCAGAGTCTGTTGTATTGACACACTGTCCACCATTTCCTGATGCACGGAATACATCAAACTTACAATCGTTCATATCAATTTCTACTTCCACATCTTCCACTTCTGGCATGATCGCTACCGTAATTGTAGATGTATGGATTCTTCCTCCAGACTCTGTTGCAGGGATTCTCTGTACACGGTGTACACCGCTTTCGTACTTGAATCTTGAGTATGCACCCTGTCCAGATACCATGAATACAAGTTCTTTAAATCCACCGATTCCACTCTCATTAAAACTTAATGTATTTACTTTCCAACGTTTGCTTTCTGCATAATTTCGATACATACGTGCAACGTCAGCGACGAATAACCCAGCTTCATCTCCACCGGCACCGGCACGCATCTCAACAATGATATTCTTGTCATCCATTGGATCCTTTGGAATTAAGAGAATCTTTAACTCTTCTTCTAATCTTTCCACATTTGCCTTAGATTCATTCAGTTCTTCCTTGGCAAGTTCTTTCATCTCTTCGTCAGACTCTTCTTCTAAAAGCATCAAACTATCTTCGATATTCTGTTTCTCTGCTTTGTATTCTTTGTATTTTTCCACGATCGGTGTCAGCTCATTTTGTTCTTTCATCAGATCACGGAAACGATTCTGGTTACCTGCTACATCTGGATCATTCAATTCCTGCAGTACAGTGTCCAGACGATCTACTAAACCTTCTAACTTATCAAACATCTTATTCTCCTTCTCTTGCAAATCCAAAGACCAGCCGGTCTAATCCTGCCAGGTCCTTTTTTATCTCAACACAGGCAAAATCCTGTGCTTCCATCAAATTCTTCACTGCTTCTCCCTGATCATATCCGATCTCAAATGCGAGCATTCCTTGTGGATTTAAATAGTTTTTCGCTTCTTTGATGATCTTCTTATAAAAATAAAGTCCATCTTCCTTCCCATCGAGTGCTAACATCGGTTCATAGTCTTTTACCTCCGGCATCAGCTTCCCACATTCTTCCGTTGTAATATAGGGCGGATTCGAAATGATCAGATCATAGCTTCCTGTGACATTCTCAAAAAGGTCACTTTGAATAAATTTTACCATAGGTGCGAGATTTTCGCCATTAGCTTTTGCAATTTTTAATGCTTTTTCACTAATATCCGTTCCAACACAAACTTCTGGCTTTAAAATCAATGCCAGACTGATCGCAATACATCCTGAACCAGTGCATAAATCCAAAATTTTCAGATTCTTTAAGGTCTGCGGGACCTTAAGAAGCACTTCCTCCAATACTGTTTCTGTATCTGCTCTTGGGATCAGCACATCTGGTGTTACCTTAAATGTATATCCCATAAATTCCTGTGTTCCTAAAATATATTGCAATGGCACATGTTCTTTTCTCTTCTGAATCAATTCTTTATATCTTTCTTCTGCTTCTTTATCATTGATCTCATCCGTCATTCCGAACAGATAGTCTTCCCTTGATATATGAAAACATTCAGAAAATAAATACCATGCATCACCAGATGCATTCTCAATCTGTGCTTCTTCTAGTTCTTTCTGTCCATAGAGGACCCATTCTCTTCTATTCATCTTCTTTTTGTTCCCCTTTATTCAGACTATCCAGATATTCTCTCCAGTCAAATACGCCTTCCACTGATGCGATCGCAACTTCGATCATAGAATGATCTGGTTCTTTCGTTGTCAGTTTCTGAAGTGCCAGTCCTGGTTTTGAGAAAATCTGTACAAGTGGATGGTCACTGCTTCCTGCAAGTCTGATAAATTCATAGGAAACGCCAGCCACCAATGGTAAAAATAATAATCTTAACACGATTCGTAACCAGATGGTATCCACTCTTATAAAGAAGAAAAATACCATACTGATGATCATGACGATAAAAATAAAACTTGTTCCACATCTTTTGTGTAATCTTGAATAGTTATCCACATTTTCAGTGGTAAGTTCCACACCTGCTTCTAAACAGTTGATCGTTTTGTGTTCTGCTCCATGGTACATAAATACCCGTTTGATATCTTCCATCTGTGAGATCAGTACAATGTATCCAAGAAAAATCACAATTCGGATCACTCCTTCCATCAACAGGATTCCGTATTCATTATGAATTAGCTTTCCTGCTGCTTCTGATGCAATATATGGAAGGATCATAAATAATCCGATGGAAATTGCTAATGAAAATACAAGGACTATTCCCATGATTACCTTCTCTGCTTTTTCTCCTAGAAATTTCTCCAAAAACTGTTCGGTCTTTTCTTCTGTTTGTTCTTCTTCATCTTCATAAAAAGATGCAGAGTAATTAAGCGTCTGCATTCCGATCACCATTGATTCTAAAAAGTTTACCATTCCACGAAGGATCGGTAATTTAAATAATGGATGTTTCTCTGCGAAGCTTACACATTCTTCTACTTTTGTCTCTATCTTTCCATCGGGCTTTCGCACGGATACTGCATAACGATCCATGTTCTTCATCATTACGCCTTCGATCACTGCCTGCCCGCCAATACGAACCGCCATTGTTATCTCCTATTACTATGTTGGGACTTCCCCATTGCATAAAAAAAAGGTTGAGATTTTGATAACCTCAACCTGATTTCTTAATTTTCTACTTAACACCATATTTACGATTGAACTTATCAATACGTCCACGAGCCTGAGTAGCTTTCTGCTGTCCTGTGTAGAATGAATGACATTTTGAGCAGATTTCTACGTGGATATCTTCCTTTGTAGATCCTGTTACGAATTCGTTACCACAGTTACATACTACTTTTGCCTGATAATACTTTGGATGGATTCCTTCACGCATGTTCTTTCACCTCTTCTAAAAAATTTGTTGGATTTTGCCAACATTTACATACTTTGACTTTCGTCATTTCTTGTTTAATAAACAGCTTTTTTATTCTATCACAATTTATTTGAAATTGCAAACATTTTTTTATTTTCTTAATAAAGATCTTTTTGTTAATGCGACAAACTCTTTGTTGTCCTTGGTTCTCTTGAATAGATCAAGCATCTGTTCCATAAATTCTTCGGAGCGATTTCCAGATAATTCTTTATGGAGTGCTGTGACAACTTCTCTCTCGTCTTTTGTAAGTAATAATTCTTCTCTTCTTGTTCCTGATTTGGCGATATCAACAGCTGGGAAGATTCTCTTCTCTGCGAGTTTGCGGTTTAGAACTAATTCCATGTTACCGGTTCCTTTGAATTCTTCAAAGATCACATCATCCATCTTGCTTCCTGTCTCAACAAGTGCTGTTGCAAGAATCGTTAAACTTCCGCCCTCTCTCATATTTCTGGCTGCACCGAAAAATTTCTTTGGCATGTAGAGTGCTGCGGGATCAAGTCCACCAGTTAATGTTCTTCCACTTGGTGGTACTGTAAGGTTATAGGCTCTTGCCAGCCTTGTGATACTGTCTAAAAGGATCACAACGTCTTCTTTATGTTCTACCAGACGTTTTGCACGTTCTAATACCATCTCTGATACTCTCTTGTGATGTTCTGGTAATTCATCAAATGTAGAATAGATAACTTCAACATTCTTTCCTTCGATAGATTCCTTAAAATCTGTAACTTCTTCTGGTCTCTCATCAATTAATAATACGATCAATTTGATATCTTTATAATTCTTGCTGATACTTTGTGCCATCTGTTTTAACAAAGTTGTCTTTCCTGTCTTTGGAGGTGATACGATCATTCCTCTCTGACCTTTTCCAACTGGCGATAACAGATCGACCATACGCATTGGAATGGATGATTTCTCTGTTTCCATGCTTAGTCTTTCGTGTGGAAAGATTGGGGTCAGATCTTCAAAATGCTGTCTTCTTGCTGCCATCTCTGGCTCATATCCATTGACAGATTCCACAAATAACAACGCACTGAATTTCTCACTCTGTGTTTTGATGCGGATCGCACCTGTTAAGATATCTCCTGTTTTTAAATTGAACTTACGAATCTGTGCAGGGGAAACATAAATATCATTTTCTCCTGGAAGATAATTTTCACAACGAATAAATCCATAACCATCCGGCATAACTTCCAGAATTCCATGTGCTTTCTGTCCACTGTCCAGGCTCTTGATATTTTTAGGGAATTCCTTCTGATAATGCTTTCTTCCCTGATGCTCTCCATGAGTTTCTTCTTTAGATTTTACTTCTTTATAATTCTCTTGATCATATTTTTCTAATGTCTCAATTAATTCTTTCTTCTTTAATGTTGAAATCCCTTTGATCTTTCTTTCTTTTGCAATTTCACGCAATTCGATCACCGATTTTTTTTCATATGTCATATTGATTCTTTCTCCTTTTACCTGGGAAAATGGATGAACTATCCTTTAACGATCGGTTCAGATTTGTATTGTTTTTTTCATTTTAGCATATTTTTCAAAATTTTCCAACCATTTGTCTTTTTAGCTTTTTTAAAATCTTTTTTTCCATTCTTGAAACCTGCACTTGGGAAATATGAAATAATCCAGCGATCTCCTGCTGTGTCTTTCCATCAAAATATCTATATTGGATGATCTGTCGTTCTCGTTCTTCCAAATGTTTCATCGCCTGATGTAGTAATACATGGTCGATCACTTTCTCTGTCTCATTTCCTTCCTTTGATAATTTTTCCATCAGAAGAATTTCGCTTCCATCTTTCTGGTACGCAGGTTGGTGTAAAGATTCTACTTCACTGCTTGCTTCCATGGATGTCACGATCTCTTCTCGTGCGATCTGTGTGATGCTGCTGATCTCATCGATAGTTGCTTCTCTTTGATATGTCTGGCAAAACATTTCTCTTGCTTTCATGATCTTATACGCATTTTCTTTTAAGGTTCGGCTTACTTTGATCATCCCATCATCTCTTATAAATCTTCGAATTTCTCCTGTGATCATCGGCACCGCATATGTTGAAAATTTGACATCATAGGACAGATCAAACTTGTCAACTGCTTTCATAAGCCCAATACTCCCTATCTGGAATAGATCATCCGATTCGTATCCCCTGTTAGTAAAACGCCTGACTACACTCCATATCAGCCCTACATTGTCTAAGATAAGTTTCTCTCTTGCTTCTTCATTTCCTTCTTTGGTAAGCTGCAAAAGTTCTCTTACCTTATCCATTCAGATGATTCTTCTCTCCCATTTTCTTTGTCATAATTACTTTGGTCCCTTCCCCTTCTTTTGAATATACATGCACTTCATCCATAAAAGCCTCCATAAAAGAAAATCCCATTCCTGTCCTCTCTTCTTCTGGTTTTGTCGTATACATTGGTTCCATCGCTTTCTTCACATCCGGAATTCCAATTCCATGATCTGTGATCTCTATTTTCACAATCTGTTCCTTATCAGAAATGTCCATCTCAATCTTTCCATTTTCATCGAAATACGCATGTACAATGCAGTTTGTTACAGCCTCAGATACCGCTGTTTTTACATCTTCCATTTCCTCCATATCTGGATCAAATCTCATGATATATGCAGATGTTACGATTCTTGCGATTCCTTCATTTTCTGATTCACTGTTAAATTCTAAATGCAACATATAAATCCTCCCATATCTTTTATATTTCTTCTACTAATTGATGCAATCCTGCCATATGAATGATCTTTTTGACTGATGGGCTCATATGGCTTAATCTTACGGTGCCTCCCATTGCTTGTACATAACGGTATCTTCCAAGGATCACTCCGATTCCTGAACTGTCAATAAATGGTGAGTTTGTAAAATCAAATTCTATATCCTTGATCGGATATGATTTCAAAATGATATCACACTGGTATTTTATTTTTTTCGCAAGATGATGATCCAATTCTCCATCCAGATAAATATATAGGTTTCTGTTTTCAATTTTGTACTCTGTTGCCATATTCTTTCCTCCTGACCTTTTATAGAATCTTTCATTAAAATCTTCTATAGAAAAAGATACAAAAAATAAAAGAAAGAAGCCCAAACATCTTCGTTTGTTCTTCTTTCTCTTATCTTTTGTATCTTAGTCTTTGTTATTATTTACAGACTCTTTGCATCCTTCTTGCCCATAGCATCAATTTTTGTCTGTGCTAATCTTGCCTGTGATGTTCCTGGGAATTTCTTGATCAGTGTCTCATATGTCTTCTTCGCATTCTTAGTATCTCCTGAAGCTTCATATGCCTGTCCAAGATAGCTGTATGCATAACTATTTGTATCTCTTACTTTGATTGCTTTCTTTAAGTAGTTGATCGCTGTCTTGTAGTCTTTTGACCAGTATGCATTCTTTCCTTTGCTGTATAATCCTGTTGCAGCGTTTGGATAAACCTTTGTTGTCAGATCATTATAGATGCTCTTCATATTCTTTGTTGTCAGTTTCTTGCTGTCAATATCAAGTAATGCGTCTGCTGATCCTGTATAATCACGATCACTGTATTTCTGTAATGCTTTTAATAATGAATCATAGACTCCGTCTTTCTTGCTTGTTCCGATATATTCTGATAATTCATCTTCTGCTTTCTTCTGAGCTTTCTGTGCTTCTTTTACTTTCTTGTCACTTGCTTTTAGCTGTGTATCTTTTGCTAAAATCTGTTCTTTATAATCTTCAACCTGTGTTGTACTCTTGTGATTAAAGCTTGCTCTGACTGTTGGATAGATCAAAACAGCTGCAACGATCACACCGATCACAATACCTGTTACCATATAAAACATAGGGCTCTTTCCTGCAGATTCATTTTCCTGGAAAGATGAGATCTTAAATGGGCTCTCTTTCTTCTTTGGTGGCTGCTCTGTCTGTGCCTTTGTCTGTTTTTTCTTTTCTTTTTTCTTTTCTTTCTTATCTGATTCTTTTTCCTCTGGTTCTTCTTCCACTACTTTTGACTCAAATTCCTTACCATATTCAACGGCTAATTCATTATCTGGTTCAATCTTTAAGATTGTATCAAGAAACTGTCTTGCATCATCATAATTCTCTTCTTTGATGGATAATAGAGCCATCAGAAGATATGCATCTACAAAATTAGGAATTGCTGCTACAACGTTCTTTAACTGCAGCATTGCAAGGTCATCATTGCCCTGTTTTGCATAATTCAGTGCCTGGTTATATTTCTTGATCATCTGATTTGCTTTATATAATTCTGTCTTATTCTTCTTAATCTCTTCAAGCTCTTTACCATAAATATTCTCTTCTGCTGATTCAAGATCCGCACATGGCTGGAATCTTTCTAATTCTTCATTATAATTTAACATCTTTCTCCTCCTGATTTATGAAATCTTTGGCCATGCCTGCCAGGTAAAATGACCCGACTACAAAGCAGACCGTATCTTTCTCTCTTCGATCTATCATCTGACGAAAAACATTCTGAAATTCTTCTTCTCTGATCCTTCTGTGATCGATCGCCACTGTATAAAAAGCTTCGATCTGTGGTATCTGTTTCAAAATATTCTTCATGTATTCTTCTTCATTCTTGTGAGATGCTGCAAATAATATGCGTTTTTTTCCTTGGAAATTGGCTTCTACAGTCTTTACAAAGCCTTCCATTCCCTGAATATTATGTGACACATCAACAATGATCCCTGGTGAGATCTCTTCCATCCTTCCCGGAATCTTTATCTGTGACAGTGCATTATAAATCTTGTCAGCATCTAACTGCTGGCATAAGATCTTGGCTGTCTTAAGTGCAACTGCTAAGTTTGCCCTCTGAAATGTTCCTGCAATATTCGTTCTCACATCTCTTCTCTTATCATACGCACTCGCATTTAAAAAATCAATATATTTTGCTGCTTTTTCTTCAAATTTAAGATTATCTTCAGAAACGTCATAAAATGGTGACATTTTCTGCTTTGCTTCTTCTCTTAAAATATCAGATACTGCCTGTTCCTGTTCCATTGTTACAACAGGAATCGCCTTTTTTATGATTCCTGCCTTGTGTGATGCGATCTCTTCGATCGTGTGTCCAAGGAATTCCATATGATCCATACTGATTGATGTGATCACGCTGACTTCTGGAATGATAACGTTCGTTGCATCATATCTTCCACCCATCCCTGTCTCGATCAGACAGATATCCGGCTGTTCTTCTTCCATGATACATAATGCCATCAAAAACATCATCTCAAAAAAAGAAGGCTGATTAACTCCTTTTTCCACTGCTGCTTCCACACATTCTTTCACCCGGCTGCAGGCATCTTTAAATTTCTCATCTGAAATATCCTGTCCATTCAGCCGGATTCGTTCATTTACCTTTACCAGATGTGGTGAAGTAAATGCTGCTGTCGTTTTCCCATGCTCTTTTAAGACTGCTTCCAAAAATGCACAGACTGATCCTTTGCCATTAGTTCCAGCTACATGTACAAACTTCAGATCCTTATGCGGATTTCCAAGCTGCTCTAATAAATAGTTTATATCTTCCAGAGAAGATTTTTTGGCGAATCCTGCGATTTTGTATAAATATTTTACAGATTCTTCGTATGTCATGCCAATTCTCCGCGTAATACTGCTTTTAACACCTGTAATACTCCGTCTTCTTTATAAGAAGGTGCAATAAAATTCGCTACCTCTTTTACTTCTTCTCTTGCATTTTCTACTGCAAAACTGTGGCTGGCACGTTTTAGCATTTCAATATCATTGATATTATCCCCAAACGCAAGTGTTTCATCCGGACTGATCTTATATGCTTCCTGAAAATGCTGCAGCGCTGATCCCTTGTTTCCACCTTGATTTGTGCAGTCCAGCCAGAATTTTCCTGAGACAGCAATATTCATTGTTTTGCTCCATTTGTCCACAAATTCCTGACTTACCATCTTTTCTGCGCAATTGTGGTGGAAGATGCTGATCTTACATACGTCATCCAGATAATCTTCAATATTATCAACTAATTCTCCTCTATATCCATAATCATCGATCATATAACGATATAATCCAACATTTTCAAAATACGCCATATTATCCTTATTGATCGTAATTTCACATCCTGGAAACATTCTTGCTTCACGAATGTATGCTCTTGCAACATCTTCTGGAATCTTATTTATAAACTGATAATCTTTTGAATAAACAGCTGTTCCATTCTCTGAAATAAAACTTATTTCATCAACGATCGGTGCAAACACTTTCTCAATACTAGAGCGCTGTCTTCCACTGGCTGCGATCACTCGCACTCCTCTGTTTCGCAGTTCCTTGATCACATCGTAATATTCTGGATTAATTTTTAATGTCCCATCTGCTAATAATGTTCCATCGATGTCTGTTGCGATCAGTTTTATCATTTCTTTTCCTTTCTTATCTTTGTCTGATTTATTGTAAATATCTTATTTCTTTGTTCTCTTATAACTTGGGCCTTTCCCCTTCTGCACTTTTACAGATAATCGTTTGCCGTCGCTTGTGATCACAATCGTTCCTCTGCTTCCTGTATCATAAACATTCGCAGTTTTTAATTCATTAAGTGTCTTCTTATGTGGTGCCTTGTAACTGTTTTTATAACCATTACTGATCACAGCTATTTTCGCTTTTACACGTTGAAATAAATATCGATGATCTGATCTTGCTTTTTTAGTGTTTTTTAAAATATCCTGCATTCCATGATGCGGTACTTTTAAAACCTGTGCCTGTAGATTATACCCTTTTTTCACTAACTGTTCAATTGTCTCTTTTTGTGCATCTCCTGTAAATAGAAATGAATTGCTTTTATAGGTAAGTCTGGTTACAATAGAATATTTGTTTACCTGACGATAATTCAAATCTCCTCGTCTTCCATATTTGTATTTTGCATTCATAACACCATAGAATCTCATACATGCTTTTCCAAGATAAACTTTATCTCCTGCTTTTGGAACAACATATACGGTTTCTTTTCGTTTCACTTTCTTTTGAATCTTTGCGATCACTTGTGCATATATTCCCTCATCGTCTCGATATTTGATCAGCTTTGCTGTTGATGCACTTTGTTTCTTTTTATTCTTACTACTTTGAAGTACTTTCAGATCAAAATTATTTCCATAGATCGTATCAATCTTGATCTTCGGATCATCTAAAATTTTAATCATTCCTCCAATATGATCCTGGTGTGGATGTGTCAGGAGAACAAATTTTAAATGTGTGATCTTTTGCTTTTTTAAATAGTTTCTTGCTCTGTTGGATGTATTTACATCTTTCTTATTTGTTTTGGTATAGTAAACGGGTCCTGCATCGATCATTCCGTACTCTGCTTTTACCCCACTTCCATATTGGATCAATATTGCATCCCCACACCCAACATCTATAAAATGTACTTTAAGCTTTGTTGCAGCATTTACCTGTACTTTATCTTTGGTAACTGTACCGCATACAGCCATCATAAGACTCATACAAAATGCTATGACTTTGATCCATATGCTTTTCTTATTCTTTTTCATTCTATCTTTCCTTACAATTTTATATCTATTGTACGATCTGCTGTATTTCCTTTATACGCACAGAAAGGTCGCTGTATCTTTTGATCTTACAACAACCTTTTGTTTTTATTTTTTCTTTTCAAGATCGTATGGTGTTACCTGATATACATAATAATTTAACCAGTTATAATACATTGTATTTGCATGGCATCTCCATGACTTGACTGGTTTCTTTGTTGGATCATTATCTTTGTAATAATTCTTTGGTATATCTGGATTCAGTCCGCGCTTCACGTCTCTTACATATTCATAATGAAGTGACATCACATCGTATTCTGGATGACCTGTTACAAATACCTGGCTTCCTGTGGAATTCAGAATGATATATGGTCCCGTTTCATCTGATTCCGCAACAACTGTTAATTCTTTATTTTTCTTGATCGCTTCTCCGTCAACACCTGTATTTCTTGAATGTGGTACATAAAACTTATCATCGAATCCTCGAATGATCGGAACTTTACTATGTAATGGATGATGTTCATAAACACCTGAAATCTTCTTATCTAAGACATGTTTCTTGATTCCATAATGGTAATAAAGCCCTGCCTGTGCCGCCCAGCAAATGTAAAGTGTTGAAGTTACATGTGTTTTTGACCATTCCATGATCTCTACTACTTCATCCCAGTAGTCAACTTCTTCAAATTCCTTCAATTCAACTGGTGCCCCTGTAATGATCAATCCATCAAAACGTGTATCTTTAATCTCCGAAAAATAATTATAAAATTTCTCCATATGTGATTCTGATACATGAGTTGGAACATAGGATTCTGTCTGTAAAAATGTGATATCTAACTGTAATGGTGTATTTGATAAACTTCTCAGTAAATGAAGTTCTGTATCCAGTTTATTTGGCATCAGATTTAAAATTGCAATCTTTAAAGGCCTGATATCCTGTGTGCATGCCCTTTCATTATCCATCACAAATACATTCTCTTCTTCTAAGATCGCCTTTGCTGGCAGATCACTGTCTATTCGAATTGGCATTTTATCAAATCTCCTTCTCTCTTTTTTCGATTGCTTTCTAAGCTTACAGGATTTTCCTGTCAAATATCTATTATAAAACTCTTGCCTTTTTTATGCAATCTCTATTTATCGTCCAATTAACTCTAAGAAGTCCTCTTCACTCAGGATTGGAATATCTAATTCCATTGCTTTTTTATTCTTAGAAGACTGAGACATCTTGTCGTTGTTGATCAGGTAATCTGTTTTCTTGGATACAGATCCTGTGACTTTGCCTCCCATCTGCTCAATCTCTTCTTTTAACTGTTTTCTATTATCAAAATGATTAAGTGAACCTGTGACAACAAATGTCTTTCCTTCTAATATCTGTTCAGTTTCTACTTCTTCTTTCTTTTCAAACTGCACATATTTTAAAAGTTCTTCTAAAATCTTTTCATTATGAGGTGTATGGAAGTATGATACCATTGCCTTTGCGATCATCGGTCCAATCTGGTCGATCGCTGTAAAATTTTCTTCTTTTGCTTCTCTAATCGCTTTGAAATCTTCTTTAAAATGCTTGCAGATCAATTTCGCATTGGATAGTCCTACATTTGGAATTCCCAAACTATAAATAAAGTTTGCCAATACCGGCTTTCTGGAATCTTCGATTGCTTTTGTCAGATTCTCAAAAGATTTCTCCCCAAATCCTTCTAATTCTAAAATTTCTTCTTTATGTTCTTTTAATGTAAAGAGATCATAAATTTCATTTAATAGTCCAACATCGATCATCTTCTGCAATGTTGCCTCAGAAAGTCCATCTACATTCATTGCATCTCTGGATACAAAATGTGAAAATGACTTGATCTTCTTGGCACTGCAAAATTCGTTGGTACAGATCAGAGTTCTGATTCCATTTTCATCTTCAATCTTTGTCTCTCCTCCGCATGCTGGGCATGTATGTGGAATCTCAATCTTGCCGCTTTTCGTTTTATTCTCTGCGACCTGAGGAATGATCATGTTTGCTTTGTATACAACAATCTCATCACCAATTCCTAATTCCAGTTCTTCCATCACACTGATATTATGAAGACTTGCTCTGCTTACGGTTGTTCCTTCTAATTCTACTGGTTCAAAGATTGCTACCGGATTGATAAGCCCTGTTCTTGATGGACTCCATTCGATCTCTGTCAATGTTGTATCTGCCGTTTCATCCGCCCATTTAAATGCAATGGAATCTCTTGGGAATTTGGCTGTTCTTCCAAGACTTTTTCCATATGCAAGATCGTTATAAACTAATACTAATCCATCAGATGGCAGATCAAAATGTTCGATCTTCTTTGAAAATTCTTCAATCTCACCTCGAATCGTATCTTCTGTTACTCTAATATGTTCAACTACGTCAAATCCAAGACTTGCTGCCCAGTCTAGTTTCTGTTCAAAAGAATTATTAAAATCCATTCCTTCGATGTCACTTACGCTAAATGCATAGAAATGCACATGGCGCTTTGCTGTGATCTCATTATTTAACTGTCTGACGGAACCACTGCATAAATTTCTTGGATTCTTGTACTGGCTGTCAACATCTTCAATCTCTTCATTCATCTTATAGAAATAAGAATATGGAATGATCGCTTCTCCTCGGACCACTAACGTTCCGTCGTAAGAAATGTGTCTTGGAACATTGTCAAATACTCTTGCATTGTTTGTTACAACTTCTCCGACTTCTCCATTTCCACGGGTTACTGCTTTGACTAATTCTCCATGTTCGTAAGTCAGTACGATCGTTAATCCATCTAATTTCCATGATAAGATTCCATCATGTCCACTAAGCCATGCTGCCAGCTGATCTGGTTCTTTTGTTTTGTCTAGAGAAAGCATTGGTGATGGATGTGCTTCTTTCTCTAATGATGTCATCAGTTCATATCCGACATGGATCGTTGGACTGTTGGATAATACAGTGTTTGTCTTTTTCTCCAGTTCTAAAAGTTCATCGTACATCTTGTCATATTCAAGGTTGCTCATGACTTCTTTATCCTGCTGGTAATAAGCCTTTCCTGCTTCATTTAAGATCTGGATGAGTTCTTTCATTCTCTCTAAATCATTCACTTTTTAGCTCCTTCTTTAACTCTCTCAATTCGTCCGGAGTTAATTTTCGATATCTTCCTTCTTTGAGGTTTCCAAGTTCTATGTTCATAATTCTGACTCTCTTTAATTTTGTCACACGATATCCAAAGTATTCACACATTCTTCGGATCTGGCGATTTAATCCCTGTGTCAGAATAATACGGAACTGATCTGGTCCTTCTTTTGTTACTTTGCATCTTCTTGTCACTGCATTGATCTCATCTAATGGAACCGGATTCCTCATATTATGAATGAATTCGTTTGTAATCCGCTTATTTACTGTAACTTCATATTCCTTTTCATGATAATTTCTCGCTTTCATGATCTGATTGGCTGCTTCTCCGTCATTCGTAAGAAGTATCAGACCCTGTGAATCCTTGTCCAGACGCCCTACTGGATAGATTCTTGTTGGATAATTGATATAATCAATAATATTATCTTTCTCTTCCTTGCTTGCTGTGCATACAATTCCTCTTGGCTTATGAAAAGCCAGAAAGATCAGATCTTCCTGAATCTTTACCGGCTTTCCATCAAATGTCACGCTCTGCCCCGGAAGTACTTTGGTTCCGCTTACTGCAATTTCTCCATCGACTTCTACTCTGCCTTCTTCAACATAAGTATCTGCCTGTCTTCTGGAGCAGATTCCTGCCTGACTTAAATATTTATTTATACGCACTGCATCTTCTGTTTTACGTTTTGTCTCTTTCATTGTTACCTTTCCCACTTGTCACAGAGGGCTATGATCTGATCGGCAAACTTACCAAGATCTTTGTTCGTACCGCCCTCATTATGCTCTATTACAGATTTCAAACGCTCGCTTGCTGTAAGAAGTCTGATATAAGCACTACTCTGTTTTGGTTTCTTCTGGATGCGTTCTCTTGATCCCCATTCGATCCATTCACTTGAAATAAGATCATACACATCTCCGCTGTATGGTGCTCTCGCTTTAAATTTATATTCATCTTTTAAACACGATGTAAATGCTTCACAAACTGCATCTTCTCCATGAACTACAAATACTTCTTCTGGTTTCTTCTCGAAACTATTGACCCATTTTAATAGTCCATTCTTATCTGCATGTCCACTCAAGCCTTCTAACCGAATGATATCTGCTGACACTTTGATCGTTTCACCAAATAATTTCACTTCCTTGGCTCCTTCGATCAATGATCTTCCTAATGTTCCGTATGCCTGATATCCTACGAATATGATCGTATTCTCCGGTCTCCAAAGATTATGTTTGAGATGATGTCTGATTCTTCCAGCTTCACACATACCTGAAGCTGATATGATAACCATCGGCTCTGTCTCAAAGTTGATCGCCTTGGATTCTTCGGTTGTAATAGATAAATGAAGATTGGAAAATGTGATCGGATTAATGCCCTCTTTCACTAATTCCATTGCTTCTTCATCATAAGTCTCGTCAATGTTCTTATTAAAGATCTTAGTTGCTTCTACCGCTAACGGACTGTCTACAACAACCTTGAAATCGCCATGATTCTTCACTCTGTCTTCTGCTTTGATCTGACGGATATAATATAATAATTCCTGTGTTCTTCCTACCGCAAATGATGGGATGACGACATTGCCTCCTCTGTCAAATGTTCTCTGGATCACATTGGTAAGCTCTGTTACATAATCCTGATGTTTTCCATGATAGCGGTCTCCATACGTGGATTCCATAATAACATAATCTGCCTCTTTCGTATAGCTTGGATCTTTGATCAGAGGCTGATCAAAATTCCCAATATCTCCAGAGAACACAAGTTTCTTCTCTACATCATCTTCCCTTAACCATACTTCAATACTTGATGAACCAAGCAAATGACCGATATCCGTAAATCTGATGGTAATCCCATCTGAAACTTCGATCTGTCTTCCATATGGGCATGGTACAAAATACTGCATAACATTTACCGCATCATCCATTGTATAAATTGGTACAACTTCTGGTTTTCCAGATCTCCTTGCCTTACGATTCTTCCATTCTGCTTCAAATTCCTGAATGTGCGCACTATCCTGCAACATGATCTCGCATAAATCTGTCGTTGCTCTTGTTGCAAATATCTTTCCTCTGAATCCTTTTGCATACAGCAGCGGAATTAATCCTGAATGATCAATATGTGCGTGTGTCAGCAAAATAAAATCCAGACTGCCTGCATTCACTGGCAGCTCGACATTCTCGTACACATTTAACCCTTGTTCCATTCCATAGTCAACAATAAACCTTTTGTCGCAGGCTTCCACATAGTGGCAGCTTCCGGTTACTTCATGATCTGCTCCGATAAACATTAACTTCATGGCTTATACCTCCTCTGAAATATAGATTGGGCCAGCCGGCACGATATCTTTCAGATACTCATGCTGTTTTAATATCTGTCCTGCATTGTTGTCAAAAAACACCTGTGTCAGCTCGTCAATTGAAATTTCATCTTCCCATTCTTGTGCATCTGATCGTCCTTCTTTGCATGCATTTTCTTTTGATGAATCTACACATTGAATGGATATCTTATGATTCAGGCATTGGAATTGGTATACACCATTCTGATCCTTGATATACGGATCTTTGACCAAAATCCTGAATGTAAAATCACTCTTTCCATGAAGGATCTCTCCCCACGCTGTGAGATCTGTGATCCTTGCCATAATCTTTGGTATTTTTTCTCCTTTGGTTAAATTACCTTCTGTAATATAAATCTTCTTATTCTTATATCGATATTTTATCTCATTGAGCATATTCTCTGGCTGCGTTGAATATGCCCATCGGATATACACTTTATCATCTTCAAAACTCTCTGCAAAAACACCTGTCAATTGTTCTCCCTCATAATATACCATGAGGTTCCCTTCACCACTCTGGCTTTCTTTTGAAAGTCTTCTTAAATATTGCTTATCAGGAATTGTATAAATCTGATATGGCTGCATAAATTGTTCTAAAAATATAGTAATTCGGTCATATTCTTCTTCTGGTGCTGTGACAATTCTTGCATCTTGTTGTATTGCTGGAATTATCTTGTCCGAATCATTCATTGAATGAATCATCGTTTCTTCCCAGTCCATCACAAAGGTAAACTGAAATGGCTCATAATATGCTTTATTCGCCGGCATCAGATAAGTAAACGGCTGTCTCTTCTGATGCATGTCATTTAAGCACTTTGTAAGCATTGCTGCCATTATTCCTTGTCTTCTGTATTCTTTCCATACCGCTACAGCTACAATGTAATTTAATGTGTATGTCTTTTCCCCTGTTCTTATATGGTATGGATTCAAATGTATCATTCCTAAGATCTTCTGGCCTTCTCTTGCCAGAAGCACTTCATTGGATGCATAGACTTCTTCAAAATAATACTTTGCAAATTCTTCAGGATCTTCAAAAATCTTCTGATACATGTCATAGACTGGTTTTACTTCTTTCTCTTCCTGATAAATTAATTCCATATTATTTCCTCTCGTTTAGCAAACATACAGCTTGTGCGCTAATTCCAAGCCCTTCTCCTGTAAATCCTAAGTGTTCTTCTGTTGTTGCCTTGACGTTCACCTGATCTGGATCAACTTTGAGAACTTTGCTGATGTTTTCTTTCATCATTGGAATATAATTTAATAACTTTGGTCTCTGTGCGATCACTGTTGCATCAACATTTCCTACCTCGTATCCCTTGTCTTCAATCAGTTTCACTACTTCTTCTAATAATTTCATGCTGTCTGCATTATGATATGCAGGATCTGTATCTGGAAAATGTTTTCCAATATCTCCGAGTGCTGCTGCCCCCAGGATTGCATCTGTGATCGCATGCAGCAAAACATCTGCGTCTGAATGACCTAATAGTCCCTTCTCGTAAGGTACTTTTACACCACCTAAGATCAGGTCTCTTCCTTCTACTAATTTGTGGACATCATATCCCATTCCTACACGCATATATAAGTTCTCCTTTTTTGTTTTTATTATAACATGATTAAATTTTTTTATCATCTTTTCGGCAAAATTTCTGGGGATGGTTTTGAAGAATTTTATTCATTATGTGATTGAGAAAAAGTGTAACTATCAGAAAGCCTTATAAGCATTTATAAAGAAAAAAGACATATTCCTAATGAATATGTCTTAGTTAAGTAGCGATGAGCAGATTCGAACTGCTGACACTACGGGTATGAACCGTATGCTCTAGCCAACTGAGCTACATCGCCATATGTTATGAAATTACTCCATGAAGTTCATGGATAGTGGGACCAATAGGACTCGAACCTATGACCCTCTGCTTGTAAGGCAGATGCTCTCCCAGCTGAGCTATGATCCCTTGTGTCTTTCAAGCTCTCTTGCCTGACGACAAATAATAATATACTCTCATTTTCGATAAATGTCAACACTTTTTTGAAAGTTTTTTTAATTTTTTTAAAAAGCTCGTAAAAATGGCTTATTTACGAGCTTTGTTGTGTGTTGTTTTTTTTATATTATCGAAAGTTACCATGCAGCCAAACTTCTTCTTGCCTACCATCACTGTGATCTTTGCTTTTCCTTTCTTTACTGCTGTAATCTTTCCTTTGGATGTTACTTTTACGATCTTCTTGTTGGAAGTCTTGTATTTTGCTTTATAAGTACATGTGATCGGATTGATCACTGGTTTTAACTGATAAGATCTCTTGCGTTTTAGTGTCAGCTTCTTTGGTACATTTTTAATGAATGTACAGGCTACTGCTTTTTTCTGTACTTTAACACCGATTGTCTTTTTCAGGTTTGATCTCATTGTGATCGTGATCTTTGCACTTCCAGTTTTCTTACCGGCTTTGATGATACATGTTCCATTTGGTTTCCCTGAAACAGTTACGATCTTCTTGTTGCTGCTTACCCATGACTTAACAGAATCTCCTTTTGCTATATCAGTTAATGTGAATTTCTGTGTTTTCTGTCTACATTTTAACTGTAGTTTTGGTGTATTGACCTTTAAGACTGGTTTTAGTTTGTCTCCAACAATCCTTGTTTCTTTTTTACCGCAGGCATTACAGGTACGTTTCTGTACAGCTCCGCTGTAGATACTCTGGGCTTTTACAGTCTTCCAGGAATCAAACTTGTGCCCAGTCGCTGGAATCGTCTCTGTCTTTGTTTCTCCACAGTTCTTGCAAGTATAGATCTTTGTTCCTTCTTTCTTGCAGGTCGCAGCTTCGGTTACTTTTCCACTATTCCAAGAATGTCCAGTGGCTTTCACTACTGCTCCTTTACTGATCAGCTGACCACAATCCTTGCAATAAGTGTCACCTGTGTAACCATCTTCTTCACAAGTTACTTCTTTTTTATCACGGACTTCTGTATGCTGATGCCCAGTGGCAGGAATCGTTTCTACATATGTTTTATCACAATCTGCATCCGTACAATGATACGTTTTCTCTCCGTTTTCTGTACAAGTAGCTTTCTTTGTGATCGTTCCCTGATCCAAATGGTGGGATGTAACTGGAATCTTTTCTGTCTTTGTTTCGCCACATGTCTTACAGGTGTATGTCTTAACACCTTCCTCGGTTTCTGTTGCTTCTTTTGTAATCACTCCGTTATCCCATGTATGACCGAGTTTATTGACCACTGTTCCAGATTCCAGTTTTGTATTACAGTCTGTACAGTAGGTATCTCCGGTGTAACCATCTTCGGTACAGGTAGCTTTCTTTGCGTTTCTTACTTCTTTGTGCTGATGTCCGGTAGCAGGAATGACTTCTGTCTTTGTCGTATTGCAGACAGTACAGGTATAAGTCTTTTCTCCATCTTCCGTACAGGTAGCTTCTTTTGTTACTTTTCCGTTATCCCAGGAATGCTCTCCTAATGGATTACTTAATGTCACATCTTTTGTCTCTCCACAAACGCTGCACTTATAATGTTGGATTTCTCCAATGGTGCATGTAGCAGGTGTTGTTGAGACAAGTTTCCATGAATGATCGACTTTATCAAGGACATCAACTTCTCGGTCTCCGCAGTTCTTACAGATCCTGTGTCTTACTCCGTATTTTTTGCATGTTGGAGCCTGATCAAGAACCCATTCTCCGTAGTCATGTTCTTTTTCTACCAGTTTTGGAATCACGGTTCCTGTTTCCCGTTTCTTACCACAATCTTTACAGTAAGTATCTCCAGTATAACCATCGTCTGTATAAGTTGCATCCTTTTTGTTACGGACTTCTGTATGGATATGGCCAGTCGCAGGTGTCTGTTTTTTTGATGTTGTAAGTCCGCAGTTTTTACATACATAGTAACTGACGCCTCTGGATGTACAGGTTGCCGGAGTTTCGACATGCTCTTCATAGTCATGTTTTGTTTTTGGGATCTCTTCGTTTTTTGTTCCACCACAGCGAGTACAGGTATAAGTCTTAACTCCTGTTTCGGAACAGGTAGCTTCTTTTGTAACCTTTCCTTCATCCCAGGTATGACCTAGGGCGGGTTTGGTTTCTACTTGTTTTTTTCTTCCACAAAGACTATGTGTACACGTATAAGTTGTAATTTCAGGATTTTCACAAGATTGCTCTTGAGTGATTTTTGCATTACCCCATTCATGACCAAGGGCCGGTGCTGTTTCTACATACTTTTTATATAAACATCCCTTATTTTTGCAAGAATATACTGTTGTTGCAGGGTTTTCACATGTAGCTCCATTGTGTCCACTTTCCCATAAATCATGATTTCCTTTGCATATGGAATGTTCTTTCAAGTAGTCATCCTGTGAGATATTTTTATAGGTATCCTCTATTGTAGTATTATCTGGAGTATAAAGACTGAATAGATATTTTTGACCAAGTAACAGTTCTCTTCCCGGTTCTCCATCCTCTTTAAAATAAGCATTTGTAGGATCTACATAGTAGTATGTTCCATCAATCTGAACCAGATTCCATGCATGTCGAATTCTATTACTGTTTGTTATACCATCTTCAAACAAAGCATTTAATCCTACAGCATTTGCCATATAATAAAAAGTCCCTGCATACCCATCGCAAACTGCTAATCCATCTAAAACGGCTCCGGTTAAATCGTGTTGGTATTTTGTTTCGTTATCTTCATCATATCGCACATTTGAAACAATCCAGTTTGTAACTGCTTTAAATTTATCATAATCCGATTTCCCATCAAGATTCAATGATTTAATAACTTCATCTAATTTTTTTGTCGCTTTTTGATATCTATCCCGTCTATCTCCATATCCGCCATTCCCAGAATAGTATCCTTTATATCCACCATCTGAATATTTTATCCCATCTGAACAATTCTCTGCCAACAGATTACCACCACCAACAGTAAATGCAGACATTGTATGCCCTTCATTTGGTTTCCCTGTATCTTTATAAATTTCATTACGAATATCTTTATCACATTTTCCATTCTCGATTTCTTCAATCGTATGATCCGATTTTATTTCAACGGGAATATCAAAATCATACCTTGCATATTTATTTTCAAGAAAGATTCTTTTTGCTATGGAAGCAATTTCTTTAACCATTTGATCATACGATGTGTATACACAGGTTTTATCCGTTACACACTCAATATTTCCATACTGATCTTCCCTGTAATAAAAACCATCTACACTAGAATCAGCTAATTTAGTCCACGTTCTATCCGATTCTTCTGCATGCACATAAACCGCTGTATTCGGTAATACCCCCGTTGTTACCGTAGCAACAGATAACACAACCGCCATTGCTGCAGCCATTACCCTTTTTCCTTTTCTTCCTTTACTCATAATAATCTATCCTCCATCTATTTACTTCTTGTACTTCCTTTCTTTTCGCTATTTCCTTCGTTTGATCTTGTCCAAAGAGCATTTATCTTCTTGAATAATTCATTAAACTCATTTCTTATTTCTTTCTAAAGATCACAATTCCTTTTTTCTTTTTGAAGTAATAGAATACTACAGCTAAGATCAATGCAAAACCACCGATTAATGGTACATAAGCTTTGATATTATTGAATCCACCAGTAGTTGGCAGTTTCAGGTTTGCATCATTTGTGATCTCATACGTTGGATGATAGAAATAATAAGTATCTCCCTGCTTGATGGCATTGGAGGTATCTACATTTCCCTTGTCTACTTCTGCCTGTGTTACAGATAACGGAAGAGTTACGACCAGAGGTTCTTTTAGCAGATTCTTGCCGCTGGCTGTTTTGGTTTCCGTGATCGTGTAAGTATCTGGCAGCAGATCATCAAACAGAAGTTCTCCTTTTTCATCCGTTTCCTTGGTTGCAACTTCTTTTCTATCAGAATCCTTGATCGTAAACCGAACACCTTTTAAGACTTTTCCTTTGGAGTCTTTCTTCTTTAGCTTAATGCTTCCTTTGATCATCTGGTTTCGGAAGGTTGCTTCTCCTGTGATTTTTGCAGATGCACTGCTTTCTTCCGGTCCGATGTCAAACGTAACCGTTCCTGCTTTCTGATCCACTCTTCCATTGGTACTCGTCGTTGAGAGATGATTCAGCTTAAAGTATTCTTTCATGCCGCTTTCACTGCATGTATAAGTTCCATAGTACAGATCATCAAATGTTGTTGAAAGGCTGATCATCTTTCCAGGGTTTTCTTTTGTGAAGTTTTCCACTTCATTTTTCGTAAATTTCACATCTTTTTTATAAGCATGCTTCTTTCCGTAAACATCGGTTCCTGTCAGGCCGAATGTAAATACAGCATCTCCAACATCCATGTTCAGATTGGATGGATCTAATTCTTTTGTGATGGTAATGCTTCCTCTGCCCGGTGTATGAGAGTTGGTTGCGATCGTTGTGTCAGAATCATCTTCATCATCGTATGAAACCTTGTATCCGATCTGTTCATTTCCTATCGCAACACCTTCTTTTACCTCTTCCCATGTATACTCGATCTCATTTCCATTCTCGCATTTTGGAAGGACTTTTGATCTTGTTTTCCATCCGTTTTCGGAATTTAAGGTTACGATATCTACCACATCTTTTCCGTTTGCTAACAGATTAAACCTTACGGAATCTGGACGGATCTTATCCTGATCATTTTCATCATCCCATACTTTTCGGATCGTTTTCTGTACGGTCTTTGGTTTATGTGTGTTTGTGATATTGGTTGTGATCGTTGTGATATCACTGGATTTATCTGTAGATTCCTTTACTTCATAAGCAATCTCATATCCAGTCTTGGCATTTCCATTCACAACAGAGGATGAATCCTCTTTGACTTCATATTCATACTTTTCGCCAAGATCATCTTCTTTTGGAAGATCATTAAATTCTGCCGTCCAGTTATTAGCTACACTTAATATTTGATCTTTTTGCATATCTGTTCCATTACGATATAATTTGATATTTACTGAATCCGGACGGATTCCATCACTGTTATTACTGTCATCCCAGTTTTTCTTAACAACAAGTTTTACACTTCCACCTTTATCATATTTGTTTGTATAAGATAACGTATAGGTATTTTTGTCCCAATCGCCACCTGCTTCACTGACTCTTGTATAATTAGCTGCATTACAAACCTCGCTAAACGTATAGTTTCCTTCCTCGCCTCGCTTGATATCTGTCTGCATGGCCCAGTTGTTATCCTTATTCAGCACATAAGTCTTCACTTCATGTGTGTTCTTATTTTCTGCTTTGATCGTCACTGATACTGGTCTTGTGTTCATGGAGTTGTTATCATCGATCCAATATTTCTTCACCTGCACATAGTCAGAAGGATTGTTGACCAGCGTCTTGGAATCATGGACATATGTTATTTCATCATTGTTAGTATTTCCCTGTGTCGCCACGTCATGGATGAAATCTGCGGTCTGATCATTTAAGACCTCTCCACTGAATGTCATCGTTTCATCAGACTTTCCATATCCAAGTGGTGCTTCCACTTCTTCTACGGTGTACATTTCTTTTCCAACACCGTCTTTTGCATAAATGCCAGTTGGCAGTCCAAAGAATTCCAGATAACCGAACTGATCATCTCCGGAAACCGTGGTTGCGATCGTATCTCCTTTGTGAAAGATCGTCTTTTCATCCTTATTTACGATCTCACAGGCTGCTTTTAATGCAAACTTCGCACCTGGCAACATCTCTCCTTTCTTATCTGTCTTGATAAACTGAATGCTGTACTTCTGTAACAGATCGTTACATTCCAGATTGATATCTATGTGCTTGTCAGTATCAAGAGATACATCGACATCTTCCGGATCGATCACATTGACTGTTGTTTCGATCGAATCATAGCCTTTGTATTTTCCGGAATCTTTAAAGGAGATCGTTACTTTCTGTTTTCCGGCAGCTTCTGCGGTTTCCGGTTCAAAGGTTACATCATCATCCGTTACATCAGTAAGCTCCTGTTGTCCATCATCGTCATAATCGCTTGAGAATGCAAAATCATCTGCATGATAGACTGCACCTTTTACAAAATCTGTTTTTGGTGTGGCACTGATACCGGTAACTTTTGCATCCGTGTAATCATCGTCTGCCTTTACCATCTGATCCTGTGCATAGGTCGTCTTTAAGCTTGTACAGCCATAGAACATCTTTCGTACATCTTCCACATTTGAAGTATTAAAACTGGAAAGATCTAATTCTTTTAATCCGGTACAGTTGGCAAACATTTCAGACATATCTGCAACTTTGGATGTATCAATGTTCTTAAAATTGATCTTTGTCAGACTCTTGCATTCTGAGAACATCTTACTGGAGATCGTGTTCATGTAAATGACCTGATCTGCTTTCTGGGAGGAAATATAATAATCATTTCCATCGTTCCATAAGACGATACTTCCGTCTTTGTCCTGTGAAACGTCTTTGGTATCTGTTCCATCCGGAGCATTTTCCCATGTAAATGTAATACTTTCTGCATCCTGGATCTCCTGATTCAATGCTTCTCCCGTTTCCAGTACATAGATCCCGCCGTTTGGAGAAGGTGTATTGTTTCCATGTGGTTCTTCCACATCCGGAACATCCTCCGTGTCTCTGATATCGTTCATCTTTCCAGGTTTTGTATCCCAGTTGATCACGACCTCCTGTTCTTCCTTGTCGATACAATATCCGTTTGGTCCTGATATCTCTTTCACATAATAAGTTCCCTGATAAAAGTCCGTGGTATCTTTTCCATCGTCTCCTTTTCTGGTAAATTGTACGGCTTTGTCTTTCAATGTTGTTTTCTGGTCGATCAGAGTTCCGGCTTTCCAGACAAGAGTTCCATCGTCTTTTTGGATGTCCTCTTTGGCATACAGTCCATATACAGCTCCGCTGATCTGGTCATTTTCATAAACAAAGCTGGCATCTTCAAATCCGCTTAACGTTTCACCTGTCTTTTTTAGTGAAACAGATCCATACACTGGTTCATCGGTATCTTCATAGGTGTAAGTACCATTTCCATCGCTGTCGTAGTCCACACTTTGAAGATCTAAGGTAAATTCTTTCGCTGTATCATTTTTATTGTATCCATCCGGAGATTTTGTTTCTTTGATCTTGTAATGGCCATAAGGCAGCTTGCATGTCGCATATCCGTCTTTCATCGTTCCGGAGGTCAATCTTGCGATTTCTTTTCCATCATCATCGTAAATGACATATTCTGCATCATTTAACAGTTTCTTTGTTTCTTTGGAACGTTTTACCAGAACAAAATCGATCTCATTTTCCTGATCAACATAACTGTATTTGATCGTTTTTCCCTTATCTTTCTTGGTCAGCACGATGACCTGATCTTCTAAGAATGCATGTTTGTTCGAACCACTCTTCTGATGTAATGTGTACATTCCAAGGGCGATACCACTGACTGTTGCAGTCCCCTCTGATCCTGTGGTCAGCGTTGTTACAACGTTTCCATCCTGATCGATCAGTTCAAAGACTGCTCCTGTTTCAGCTTCCGTTTTTGTATCGGATACTTTCTTTTCCTTTTTGATCTGGATCGATGCGGAATCGGAATATACATCTTTTGCAGTAAATTCATAAACTTTCATGCCATCGACTTCTTTTGGTTTATGATCTCTGGAATCATAGACAGGGGCCAAGTCATATCCTTCGGCTCCTTTTGTCTGAACAACAATAAAATCATGATCTGCTTTCAGGTCTTCCAGAAGAAGGCTTGCGATTCCTTTTGCATCTGTTGTTATCGTTCCGATCACGGCATCTTTCGCCAGGGAATCGATATAATCTTTTCTGTTTTCTTCTGTATCAAGATCTGTATTTTTATATCCATCTGCTTTGGATGCATCTAAGATGGTAAATTCTGCGGATACTTCGGCTTCTTCCACCTTATTTTTTTCCATTGTTTTCTTGATCATGAGTTTCTTTCCGATCCATGGATTCTTAAGATCATACATATGGTTTGTTTTATCTCCGTCTTTTAATGTGACATCGAAATCTTTTACAAATGCATAATTATCTGATCCTTTGATCTGATGTACCGTGTAAGTCCCAGGATCCAACTGTCTGGATGAAGCATATCCATTTTCATCGGTTGTCAGTGTCTCAACGACTTTCTGATCTGATTTTCTGATGATCTCAAATTTGGCTCCGGCTTCTGGTCTCTCTGTGTTTGTGGATGTCTGTGTATCCGTGATGACCTTTGTTTTTGAAATGGAGATCGCGGCAGCTTCTCTTGGGTTGTTCGCTTCGATCTGATAAGTTTTTATGGACCCATCGATCACTTTTATCATATCTGGGATCTTGGAGAATCCATCCGTTCCTTTGGTCTGATGTAAGCGGTAAGGACCATATGGAAGCTCTTTACTCGTTGCCATTCCATCACTTCCGGTTGTGATCGTATCGACCAGCTGATTTTTACTGTCATATATTTCAAATACCGCTCCGGATTCCGCCTTTTTATCATTATCATAGGTTTTGTGGATCTGCAGCTTTCCTTTGACTGGTGTTTCATATACAGTAATGAGCTGATCATTGTTCAGTGTGATATTTGTACTGTCTTTGTTCAGTTCAAATCCTTTCGGTGGATTCTTTTCTTTGACATAGTACTCTCCGACCGGCAGTTTCTTTGCACATCCATAACCCGTCGCATCGGTAATGATCGTTGCGACTTCACTGTCTTTTTTATATCTGACAGTTTTGTTATCGGATGCGAGAATATCAGATCTGGCATAAACTCCATATTCTGCATTTGCATAGGTTGCATCTGTCCCAAAGTCTTCCAGGATACTTCTTTTGTTCAGTTCCAGATCGATCGTTTTTTCTGTATCATACATACTTCCAAGATCGACCTTTGCCGTTTTTCCCGTTGCTTTTTTTGTTTTTGTTGTTGTGTTTTTATTATGCCTTACATCTGCTTCGATCTCTTTTGCCGTCCACGTATGTGTCTTGGATCTCTTATCCTCAATGATCCCCTGCAGTAATTTGGCGACTTCTTCTTCCGCCGCAGCTTTGGCCTTGGCTTTGGAATCATAGTATCCTTTTTCCGTATACGATTCCTGATCATCTTTCGATAATTCTTTCCAGTTCTTAATGTATTTTTTGGTTACCTTTTTTGTTCCAGAAGAAATCGTCTCATTATATGTAAGACTGGCAACACCTTTTTCATCTGTCACTGCTGTACCAACGGATTTTCCATCCCTGAAAAACTGGAACTTGACGCCGGATAATACAACAGCTGTTGCCTGATCACGTTTTGTGATCTTCACTTCCGTTTGATCACTTTCCGATGTACTGTCTGAATATATATATGAACCGGTCTTCGCCGGAGTTACATCTTTCGTCATACGATATAACATCTGATGTTTATCATGCTTCTTTCCTTTTACACAGTGTGTCACTGTATAGTAATAGATCGTACCTTTTGGATCTGTTTTCTTGATCTTATCGCAGAAAGCCTTTGCATCACTGCTTGAAAACTTATCATTCAGATTTTTTCCTGCCTGATAAACCGTTGTCTTTTTGCTGACACCTGCTCCACATGCCCAGATATAGGCCTGTGTTAATGCAAATGCCTTTGTATTTTTGGAACTCTTCCAGTAATAATAAGTCAGAGCTTTTGCAACTCCCTGATTCTTATAAGTCACAGCGTTGTGTGTCTTATACTTTACAGTGTCACCATTACACATGGATTTTCCGGAATTTAGGCAAAAGGTTCCTTTTCCATTTGCAGTGATCTTCCATAGTCCTTCACTTGCCGGCCGGTTTAACGCACTGATCTTATTACAATCCATGACCTGACTCATACCAACGGTCGCTGTTCCTTCTTTCGCCGCAACATTGACGACTGGTGCTGGCATTCCGGCCATTCCTCCAAACAACGAAGAAAAAAGTGTTAACAAGGCCAGGAAGAACGTCCCGATCTTTTTCAGTTTTCTTTTCAACTTGTATTTCATAGTTCCCTCCTGATTCATTTGATCTTATCCATTTTTATCGTAACAGCAGAAAGAGGACTTCCTGCTGTTATCTTTATCGATACCGATCTGTAAAATATCCGGGAGCATCTGTCTTATCAATGTTTGCATATTCGGAGTCCGTATGAGCATGACTATATCCTGTTCCATTCTGCCCTTCGATCTCAATGTCTCCGGTAAACATGCCTTCATCATGGATGATGTTTGTTTTATTGATGCTTCCGTCATTCTTTTTCCATATCGCATACAGCTTGATGGTCTTTCCGGCATCTGTAAGATCAGAGACAGCTGCTCCATTCGTATAATCTGCCCTGACTGCATCCGGAGTCTTTGCCCATCCTACAAACGTATATCCTTTTCTGGTAAACAGACCGGATGGTATGGTATAAGATTCTCCTGTCTTTACCGGTATGATCTTTGCATCTGCCTGTGCTCCATTTGGCATGAAGCTGATCTTATACTGGCCATTTCCCCATATCGCATATAAGGTAAGGTCAGAAGCCGTCTGATATTTGATCGCTTCCTGATCTTCGTAAGCTGCAACATCTCCATCCTTTGTCTTACTCCATCCAAGGAACTGATAGCCGTTATTTGTAAATGTATTTTTGGGAAGTGTGAACGAACCATCATATGTCACGGTACTGTCATTCATTGTTCCGCTTCCACCATTGGAATTGTAATGGATCTTATACTGATTTGCTTTCCACTGGGCATATAAAGTTAATGCTTTCCCGCAGATCGTACTGTTTGTCGTATAAGACATCCCTGTACTGTTTGCCGTATCCTTCCATCCGGTAAGGGTGTATCCTGTTCGATTTGCCACTGGAAATGTCAGTTTACTTCCACAGGCAAAACTTTTTGTTGAATCTGCGGATGCGATCGTTCCATTGTTCCCTTTATAAGTCACTTTGTATTGTGTCTTATTTAGGTTGATCGTAACTTTACAATCATAGTATCTGTAATATTTCTGGTCACTTGGTTTTTTATACGGTGCAACACCGGTGTCATAAGCACTCAGTCCGATCGTAGTTTCAAAATCCGTTTGTTCTTTCGTGCTGTGATCGGGTGTTTTTGTCAGTTTATGCGACTGGCTGGATGGTGCATCATATGTCACATTGTTATATTTTTGATGAGCCGGAACCGTATATTTTACTTTTACGCTAATCCATGAATACGATCCAGAATTGGATTTTGTTGTTTTAACTGACGTTGTAGAAAGTTTCAAACCATATGGATTCGGATTGCTTGCAGAGACCTGTTTGATATTCAGTGTCCGGCTTGCATTATCGAATGAATAGTTTTTACAGGCTAATCCAGAATGGGTTACCTGTAGTTTTAATGTGGAAGTTCCCGATGGACCTTTTACTTCAACATAGGTATATTTATCATTGTTTGGGAATGATGTACTTCCCGCATTTTCTTTCGTCTTATAGGATGCCTGTACCAAATCGTGCCATGTAAGGACGGTAATAAAACTTATGGCAATCACAAGTGCCAATATCGCATATCCTTTTTTGCCTTTCATCTTATCCCTTTTTTTCATGTCCTTTTCCTCCTTTCCTTTTGTCTGATCTTATAAGTTCCATTCCAAAAAAGAGCAAGATCCCTAACCCTGCATATCGGACGATCTTCTCTCTTTGAATATCCCATTTGGAAGATTCAAAAGAAGTATCATTCATTGTACGGATCTTTTGAGCTGGAAGCTTTTGTCCCTGATCTCTTATGCAATAAACCACATATCGAAATTTTCCATGACTGCGGTATGGATGACAGGTAAGAAGTGTTACCATATCTTTTTCTTTCTGAATCCGGATCTGATCTGAATCATCCGGTTTTATGATCTTGATCTTTTCGACCCGATAAGAAAGTTTTTCCCATGGGTTTTGAATGGTGACTTTGTCTCCTGCTTTCAGCTTCTCGATCTCCCTGAAATATAGGATCCCCTGATATCCACGATGTGCAGCGATCACACAGTTACTGTTCTTCGTGCCAAGCGGTAATGATGTCTCTCCCATGATCGCAGCACCTTTTCTCATGTTTTCTAAGGTTGCTCCAAGATACAGTGGAAGTTTGACATGCATCTTTTTGATCCTGATATATCCAAAGTTGCTCCTGCCATCTTTCAACCGGATCGGTGACGTGCGATAACTCCAGACATCCTTTAGATCTTTCTGGCCTTCTTTATAGATCTTTTGATCATACTGTACGGCCTCCTGATAGAAAGGATCTTTTTCCTTCGGAATCTTCTTTTCCTTTTGAAAGGCTTTGATCTCCTGATCTGCATTTTTTTGTTGTCTATACGCAGAAAAATCGGGAGAAAGAAACAAAAAGGTTCCGATCCCCATTAAGATAATGCCTAATAAATTGATCAGATTCCTTTTCATTCCTCTCTCCCTTTCTTTCTGTTGATTTGTCTATGTTCTGTTTTCTTTCGATGAAGCTTTTGAAATACTTTTCCTAATAAGATCAGGGCTGTAACGATCATAAGCCCGATGGCGATCGCTTTTTTATAAGTTCTCATCCACTGGGAATCCTGATTTCTTGGCCGTATCGATGATCGTTGTTTCTTTACATATTTGGTTCTGACACCCCGTACCAGTAAACGATGGTCATTGACTCCATATGGGGTACATGTTACCAGTGTCACATAATCTTTTCCTTTGACGATCTGGAGTTTTCTTGTATCCTCTGGTCTTACCACAGAGATCTGATCCACTTTATAAGCTAAGGTTCGATCCAGTACATGAATAAAGAACAAATCCTCTTTTTTCATTTCCGTCAGATCTGTAAATAACTTTGCGGAACTAAGTCCGGTATGTCCAGTTAATACACTATGGGTACTTTTTCCACCTACCGGAATCGAAGATGCTGCAAGATGCCCAACTCCACGTTCCAGTATTTCTGCATCTGTACCGTGATAGATTGGGAGATTGACTGAGATACAGGGAATTTCCAGATATCCCATCACTCCTGAATGATCGATATTTAAGATATTATTATAGATCAGTGTCTCTCCATTGCTTTTTTTGACTTTGAACGGGTCCGTCAATTGTACCACTGACTTAATCAGGTCTTTGTTATATTCTTCCGCTTTCCGAAATGCCTGTTCTTTTTGCTTCTGATCATAGGTTTTTGCCTGTTTTTCATAGGACTTGATCGTTGAACCAGCACTTTTTTCAAACATGTAGTTACTGATGAACGGATAAGACAACAAGGCAAAACCAAACAATATGATCAGTATTGGAATGATTTTTTGTCTCATATTTTTAAGATCACCCTGCCAGTTGCCTGACAGGGTTTATCAAAACATTTTTAAGTTTCTAACTCTTACTGAACTTCTTTACGTTTCTGGTTCTTTTTAACGATCATAAATCCGCATCCGGCAATAACGACACCTGCGATGATCAGTGCATAGCTTCCTGCACCACCTGTCATTGGCAGTAAGAACTGTTTCTGGTTTGTAACTTCCATATCAACAAATGCGTTTACGGATTCTCCATTTGCACTCATTGTTGCTTTTTTGCTGTCAACCGTTGCAGATGCACCTGTTGTCTGGACTGCTACATCATTAGCGAGTTCTGTACCATTTTTTACACCATCGTTTGCTGTGGAATCATTTTCGTTCTTAGACTGGATTCCTGTGATGTTTGCTTGTGTTGGTGTGATATCTGCTTTTGTTGAATTGATCTTTACGATGATCTCTTTTTTCAGTAATGTATATCCAGCATCGGAATGTGTTTCTGTAAATCCATACTCATCACCTTCAATACCATTGATGATCAGTTTTCCATCGGCTGCAGGGCTGAACTGTGTTGCACCCTCTTCTGTTGCAGATTTTCCAGTTACCTGATAAATTCCGTCACTGTCTGCTTTTGCTACTAAATAGTAATTGTCAGATTTGTTCTGGATCACGAATTTAACTTTTGTTGCATCTCCTTTGTTATCAGAGAATTTCTTTGTGAAGTTGTAACCAAAGCTATATACGATACATTTATCTTTTAAGATATCCCAGTAATCTGTAGATGTTCTCTTCCATGTTAAGGACACATCGTTAGGGTTACCTATGTCACCAAGAACGACTGTATCATCTGTGTTTACATCTGCTGTATAGTAAACAACGATATATTTGTCAGAGTATTTCTTATTGATCTCGTTTAATCCGGATTTTGTCATTTCTACTTTCATTGTAGAATCATCTCCAGATTTACCATATGTTACTGCAAACTTAGGATCTGTATCAGATGATTTCCATACTGCGATCGCACCACTTTTGTCAACGTTGTTAACGTTTGTTGTATCTGCTGCATCTTTGTTGTCATAGATCGCAATCACTGCATTTTTGTTGTATGTCATACCTTTTGCCATCTTATCATCGAACGCGTATGTTGAAAGGTATGTTGTTCCTGATGTGATGTGTGGTAATTTTGAGATAAACTGATAATCAAGCTTTTCTGCTTTGGATGCTGTAACTGTGCTCTGGTATTTGTATTCTTCTCTTGCATTTGTGAAATCTGCTAAAGCACTCTGTTCTGCTGTTGTTACATTATCCTGATCTGGATTGTTTCGAACTCTTTTATCAAGGGTTGGGATACCAGTTTCATTTTTTGGATAGCATACAACATCATAGAACCAGTCATCCCCTTCGGAATCAGTGGATGGTAACTGCACGAACCAAGGGTTTGTTGTATAAGTGACATCTTCTGGAACTTTTGTCTCTACGATCAGATAAAGACCAAGTGGCAGCTTGTCTTTCTTTGTCACACCCTGTGCATCTGTAAGATCCATGGCAGTTCCGTTGTTTGTCTTCATGTAATCTTCCAGTTTGTCTTTGGATGCAGTGTTATCTTCTAATGCAGAAGCTAACTTGTCATTGATGATCTGGCTTGTAAAGTAATCTTTACTTCCTTCTGTCTTTGCCGCATCTGAATCTGCTAATCCTAAGATCTTCTGTAATGCATCTGGCAGTTCATAGATCATCTGAACTTTACCAGCTTCACTCTGCTGCTCTACATCACCGACACGCAGATAGCTGAATTCAACACCTTTGATCGGATACTTCTTTAAAGCTTCTTCTGCTTTTGCATCCTGTTTTCCAGTAGCAGTAAACTGACTTAAATCAACTCCGCCTTTCTGTGCTGCTGTCATGTCGTATTTGTGGATTGTTAAGGATGCCGTTCTTGATGTATCGATCACATCACTCTGTGCTGCATGTACTGAACTTATTGTCTGTCCAACAGTTGCTGCAAACATTAACATACACAATGCTCCCGCTGTAATTTTTGTTATCATTTTTTTAATATTCATAATGTTTTCCTCCTGAAATTTCCTATGAAGTAAAAAAGCACAGAAAACTTTTACATTCTCTGTGCTTCTTATCTCTTACTATGTAATTTAAAATTATTCTGTTACACTTGTTTTATTAGGTTCAATCGTTACTGTATTCCAAAAAGAACCTTTGACTGCATCTGTCTTAATCTCAGATACTACTTGCTGAAGATCAACATCTGTTGTAAGTTTCTTAGACACATCCATAACTGTAACTTTATCATTGATCGTTAAAGAGCTAACTGTGACAAACTGATCTTTATTGACCAAAGTTCCTTTCTTAAGCGGTACACTCAGATGATAGTTCTTCTGTAAGACTGCTTTGATCTCTGCATACATCTTAGATGTATCTTTAAATTCTTTCTTCGCCTGAATTGTCTTAGTCTTTGTATCGGTTGTCTTCTTTGCTTTCTTATCTTTAGAGTAAATCTCCCAGCAAGGTCCTCCTGCTGAAGCAGCTTTTGTCTGGGCTACTACATCTTTTAATAGATATTTATATTGTGTACGTTCTCTGCTTCCAACATCAGCTACTGTTACCTGATCATTGTTATCAATCGCTACAAGAACAATAAAATGTCCTTTCTTTGTAAAATAACCAGGTCCCATCAGTGCTACTACCGGATGTTTCTTCTTCAAGGCACTGCGTATTTTATTAATATCTGTTCCTAGTCCATTACATGAAAGTTTATACTGCTTTGCCAATGCCGGTACCATCTCATGACTTGCACCCGCACTTGTATAATATCCATGCTTATATGCCCAAACTGTCGTATCTACTGGTGTAACCCATTTACCAGTTAATGAACTGATGCAGACAGCCATTGCTGTTGGTCCGCATCCGCTGCTATGAATCTGGTAACCATTATCATTCCATGCTGCATCTGCCTGATTAAAATAAATAAATCCTTGAATAGATTCTTTCTTTCCTTTCATCTCAATGCTATGGTCATTATAGACTTTTGGAATGATCGCTTTCTTATCTTTTTTGTCTTTCTTTTTATCTTTCTTCTTGTCTTTGGTATCTTTCTTTTTCTTCTTATGTTTCTTTATTGTATTACGCTCTGTCTTCTTAGTTGTTGCTTTCTTCTTATGACTTGTATTTGTCTTATCTTTCTTTTCTGTCGTTGGCTTAGCTTCTGTTTTCTTTTCTGTCGTTGCCTCAGTTGTCGAAGCTTCTGTCGTCTGGGCAGAATTATCTTTGCTAGTGTCAGTCTGCTCATTTGTCTGTTCTCTTGCAAATGTCTTATCATTTACCTGATCTGCACTTACTACAGACGCTGAACTAAGCATCAAAACCGCATACAGAGCCAATACAGCCGCTGTTTTTCGCGTTTTTCTCATTCTTATATTTCCCCCCTAACTATTTAAACATACTTATTATATCACTTCAAATAACATCGTCAAGAATTAAGAACTAATTTCTCAATCGCATATGCCACTCCGTCTTCATCATTTGTCTTTGTAACAAAATCAGCAATTGCTTTTAATTCTTCTCGTCCATTTCCCATAACAACACCTGTTCCTGCTGCCTTGATCATCATGGTATCATTTCCAGCATCTCCACATGCCATAACTTCATCCATTGTTAAGCCAAGACATTTGGCAAGATGTTTTAATCCATCCCCTTTATCACAGCCAAACTGATTAAGCTCAATATTATTATCAAGTGCACTTGATACACTAGCAATATTTTTTTCAGTCAATTCTTTTATTGCTGCCGATCTTTCTTTCATATTATCAAAAAATGCATTGATCTTCTCAATTCCTAATGGATTTTCTTTGAGATGCTTTTTAAGATCATCCACTGGCAGCCTTGTATCATTTACCAGTTTCAGTAAATGTCCTGATACATTATATTCTGAAAGGTGATCCAAATAACGTTTTTCCATATATCCCTGTCCATTTTGATAAATATCATGTGTGGAATGATATTTTTCAAGTATTCTAAATAACTCCAATGTCACATCCACGGATAAATGATTCGTATAAATAATCTTTTCTTCATACTGATCATATACTGTTGCTCCATTACAACAAACTGCATAACGAACACCTTCAATATTTCTCAAAAACTCCGGAATCGCTTTGAAAATACGTCCTGTAGCAGGTACAATATAAACTCCCTGTCTGATCGCCTCTTTTAACACTTCTTTTGTATGTTCTGATATTTGTTTATTACTGTCTAATAATGTATTATCAAGATCCATTGCAACCAGTTTTATCTTACTCATGTTATCCCTCCGCAAAAAAATAATTTTGAATATTGATCTGAAGACTCTTATATCCCTGATATTCATTGATCACAGGATAATAAGTGCATGTAATATACTTGTTTGTCCCCATTTTTTCTCTAAATTCTGTTTCATCCTCAAAAATCATACCATCAATCCGTGTTCCCTGACTACTCTTTAATGCTAATTTAATTACATTTTTATTTTTTCCAAACACATTGACACGTTCAATCTTTAATTTACGGTGTGCAAATAGGGGCTTTTTATTTTCTTTCCCGAAAGGTTCCAGTACTGACAACTGATGAATCAGATCCATTGTGATATAATCAACCGGCATATCGATGTCGATCTGCACCTTCTTTGCGAAATCTTTTTCATCCAATGTACAATTTTCATTGATCTTTTTACGAAATGCTTTAAGGTTCTCCTTCTCAAGAGAACATCCCGCTGCCATCGGATGCCCGCCAAATTTAGTAAACACCTCTTTAACTTTCATCATCTCTTCAAACATGGAATATTCTTCGATAGAACGTCCTGATCCCTTAATTCCATCTTTTGCATCAGTAAGTACAAAGACTGGATGGTTTAGACGATCCTTAATTCTTCCAGCAATAATCCCAGCAATACTTTCATGACAATCTGGTAAATATAAAACAAGTACTTTATCGCCTTTTGCTTCATATTTCATTGCCTGATCTAATGCTGCTTTTACACCATTCTCTGTCATACTTTTTCTAAGATCATTCAGCTCTTTTAATTCTTTTGCTGTCTGCATTGCTTTCTTTTTATCTTCTTCCAGGAACAGATTCAATGCTTTTTCTGCAGATTCCAGCCGGCCACTTGCATTAATGCATGGTCCAATAATAAAGCCAAGAGCATAAGACTGTATCTGTTTTTCCATAAGATCATGAACATCCAATAATGCTCTAAGACCCACATTTCTTGTCTCTTTGATCCTCTTTAATCCTTCTTTCACAAAAATCCTGTTCTCTCCTGTAAGATCTACAACATCACATACAGTCGCAATCGCAAGCATAGATAACAGATCTTCCAGTTTGTTTTCATCCTCGCCCATAGATTTATACAATGCTCTCACAAACTGAAATGCAACTCCTGCTCCACAAAGAAGCGGATATGGATATTTACATTCTTTTTGTTTGGGATTAATGACAACATCAGCTGGTGGAAGAATTTCTTCTTTACTTCCATCTTCATTTAAAATAAATGGTACATCGTGGTGATCTGTAATGATCATTGTAAGACCATGTTCTTTTCCAAATCTGATTGCTTCACTAGCTGCAATTCCATTATCACATGTAAGGATCGTATCAATCTGATCCTCTACTGCCTTCTCAATGATATTTTCATTGATCCCGTAACCATCTTTCATACGGTCTGGAATCTGAAAATCAATCATTCCACCAAGATCATAGATTGCTTTCCATAAAATATAGTTAGAAACAACTCCGTCTACATCATAATCTGAGATAATGCGGATTGTTTTTCTGTCTCTGATCTTCTCTCTTATGATATCCACACCTTCTCTGACTCCCTTCATCAGAAATGGATCTGAAATATCCGAAAGATTTCCATATAAATATTTATGTATTTCTTCATCCCCGATCACATCTCTGTTTCTGATCAGTCTTGCGATCACGGGATCAATCTGAAATTTCTCACCAATCTTTGTAAAATCGGCTTTTTTCTTATACAGATACCACTGTTCCATCATGTTTCTCCATCTTCTAGAAAAAGAGCATTCAGTCTTTACTGAATACTCTTTTTACTTGTCTTATTTTCTTTTCTTTTTCTTCTTTTTCTTGCGGTTTGGATTCGCTGTGATCTTCTCTGGCTGTACAGATGTCTGTCCATTACTTTCTTTTATAGCATCAGAGCCCATACGAGTCTTCATCATATACCATAATGGTCCTGTCAAGAATACAGAAGAGAATGCTCCACCAATAACACCAACGATCAATGCCAGGGCAAATTCTCTTAAAGATGATACTCCGCAGATAAATAACGCCAATACCATAACAAATGTTGTTAAACTTGTATTGATCGTACGAACCAGTGTACTTGAAATACTCTGATTTACAAGTGCTTTGATATCATCTCTTGTACGGATCGTTTGAAGTTTCAGATTCTCACGGATACGGTCAAAGATAACGATCGTTGAGTTGATAGAGTATCCGATGATCGTTAGCATACATGCGATAAATGTTCCACCCACAGATAATCTTCCGATAGAATATGCCGCAAATACAACTAACACATCATTTAACAATGCGATGATCGCACTAGATCCAAACTTAACATCTTTAAATCGGATTGCAATATAGATCAACATACAGATTGCTGAAATGATAACTGAGATAAATGCATCTCTCTGCATTTCATTACTGATCGTTGAACTGATATTCTCTGTTGTAACTGATTTAACTTTATAATCTTTCTTTAATGTCTTTTCAATCTGTTTTCTCTGATTCAGGTTAAGTTCTACACTCTTAACAACCATCTGGTTATTCGCTTTTACTTTCTGACTCTGAACAGATGTTGATTTGCTGACTTTCTCATAGGCTTTCACAATCTGTTTTTCTAAAGAATCATTTACTTTCTGATCATCTTTAAATGTGATCGTAGATGCTGTTCCTCCTGAGAATTCAAGATCATAATTTAAGATCGTACCAATCTTACTTCTGTTCATAGGCAGTGCTGCAAGTCCGACTAAAATGATCACACCTGCGACTGCAACGTATTTCTTACCAGCACAGACAAAATCTCTTGTCTTGATCGTTCTTGGTTTTCCATACCATTTCTTATCACGAAGTCCAAAGTGATATGCTGCATATACAAGGAATCGGCTGATCACAAGTGCTGTAAACATGGAAATTAGTACACTCATTCCTAATGTCTGAGCAAATCCTTTGACCGTTCCAGATCCTTTAAACCACAGTACTAAAACTGCGATCAGTGTTGTAACATTACCATCAATAATAGCTGAAGCTGCTTTTCCAAATCCAGACTTGATCGCAGCTCCTGTACTCTTACCTGCTCCGATTTCTTCCTGAATTCTTGCATAAATGATTACATTGGCATCGACCGCCATACCGATACCGAGGATGATACCCGCAAGTCCCGGCAATGTCAACGTTGCATTAAATCCATTCAGTGCAAGTAACATCATTAGCATATAAATTGCAAGTGCTACACATGCAATGATACCTGGCACTGCATAAAATGCGATCATGATCAAGCATACCAAGGCAAATCCGATGATTCCAGCCTTAATCGTTGTCTGGATCGCATTAACTCCTAACTTAGCAGACACTACGTTAGAACGAAGTTCTTTTAATTTGACTGGTAAGGAACCAATTCGAATAGATGAAGCAAGATTCTCGGCTGCTTCATAACTTTCCATACCATCGATCGTACATTCACCTTTTGTGATCGCTTCCTGTACATTTGGTGCACTGATCACCTGGTTATCATAGATGATATAAATTGGTTTCCCGATGTTTGCTTTTGTAGCTTTGGCAAAAGCTTTTGTTCCTTTGGAGTCAAATTCAAGGGCAACTAAATATTCTTTCTTACCAGTTGTCTGATTCTGATTTGTGACAGCTTTTGCTTTCTTAACATTCTGTCCTGTTAAAATGGTATCTAAAGTAGTCTGTGTTGTTGTTTTTCCATTCTGCTTTACTTTTACCTGTTTCTGAACTGCAAAAGAAAGTGTTCCTGGTTTACCAAGTTCATCTAAGATCTTGTTTGCATCTGTTACTCCGGGGATTTCGATATTGATACGATCTTTTCCTTCCTGATAAACTTCTGCTTCTGTGCTGTAACCTTCCACACGTTTCTGAAGTTTGTATACGGTATCCTTCATATCACTGTCAGATACGTTCTTACCATCAACTTCATATGTGATACTGACTCCACCTGCAAGATCCAATCCAAGTTCAATGTTGCTTGCTCGTCCAATCTTGTTCTTTGTGATTCCTTTTGTTGTAATAAATACTCCAAATACACACAACGCAATCAGTAAAATAAGCCCTGCAATATACTTGCCGCTGCTATTACGCTTCTTCATTCTCCGTCTCCTCTTCTAACGCTAATGCTGCTTTTACCATAAGTGCACATTCAACTCTCTTGCGTTCTAATTTACATCCGATCTCATAAGTTCCATTGATCGTACCATTAAAGTTATAAGAGTTTGCGCTGCATCCACCGCTGCAATAGAATCTTGCAAAACATTTTTTACATTCTTCTTTGGAGTATACATTACATGCTTTGAATTCTTTGACGATCTCATCTTTCTTAATACCTTCGAAGACATTACCCATTAAGAAATCTTCTTCTCCTACAAACTGGTGACATGGATATAAATCTCCCCATGGTGTTACTGCAAGATATTCTGTTCCAGAACCACATCCAGATAAACGTTTCGCTACACATGGTCCTCCTGTTAAGTCGATCATAAAATGGAAGAATGTAAATCCTTTTCCTTCTTTCTCTCTCTTGATCATCTCTTTTGCCAGAAGATCATATTCTTCCATGATCTTTGGAAGATCTTCTTCTTTGATCGCATAATCTGCTGTATCTGGTGCCACAACAGGCTCTACGGAAATCTGTTCGAATCCTTCATCTGCTAAATGCATAACATCTTTCGAAAAATCCAGATTATGATGTGTAAAAGTTCCCCTTACATAGTATTTCTGCTGATTTCTACTGTCTGCAAATTTCTTAAATTTATCAATAATAAAGTCATAACTTCCTTTTCCATTTCGAAATGGTCTCATAAAATCATGAACTTCTTTTCTACCATCAACACTTAATACAACGTTATCCATCTCTTTATTCGCGAATTCCATGATATCGTCGTTTAATAATACACCATTTGTTGTCAGTGTAAAACGGAACTTCTTATCATGAGTCTTCTCTAAATCACGTCCATAAGCAACGATCTCTTTGACAACATCAAAGTTCATTAAAGGCTCTCCACCAAAGAAATCTACTTCCAGATTTCTACGATTTCCAGAGTTCTCTACAAGAAAATCTAAAGCTTTCTTACCAACTTCAGCACTCATTAAAGCACGTCTTCCTTTGTATTCTCCTTCTTCTGCGAAGCAATATCGACAGGCAAGGTTACAATCATGTGCAATGTGAAGACAAAGTGCCTTTACAACTGTTGGTCTGTCTTTGAATCCGCAAATGTATTCTTCATAACAATCTTCTGTAAATAATACACCTGCATCTTTTAATTCTGTAACTTCCTCATAAGATTCTCTTACATCTTTTTCATCCCAAGATGATAATTCTTTGATGATCTCTTCTAATGTATGGTCTTCATATAAAGCGATCACTTCATAAGTCAGATCATCTACAACATGAACAGATCCACTTGCTACGTCAAGGACCATATTATATCCATTGTTCTTATACTGATGAACCATTGTTTCTTTCTCCCTTTATCTGTTATTTATTTTCTTTCATGTAAAAAATGAGGCGGCCCACAAGGAACGCCTCAAGCATAGAGTCTTTGTTTTATTTGACTATTTGCTGTGTTCGCAGGTCTGGTTACCTACTGTACAAGATGTCTTACATGCTGACTGGCAAGATGTCTGGCATTCACCACATCCACCTTTTTTTACTGTGTTCTGTAATGTTTTATTTGTCAGAGTTTTAATATGTTTCATCTTATCGTCCTCCTGATTCTCATAAAATAACTTGCTATATTGTATCATATCCTAAGTCAAATAGCAAGCATTCCACCTAAAGTTCCTCCAGCAATACATAAGAACAATGCTGTGATGCGTTCTGTTGAAAAAATAACTGTATTTTCCTGAAACACAACAGATATTAAAGTTAATATTGCGAAATATAATACTCCAACAAAAAATCCCCATAAGAACTTCCGTTTTCCAATCTTTTTTCCAATGATCATTCCTGCAAGGATTGAAGCAAAAATGTATGTAAGTGTAATGCCAAGATTCGCCATCTTCGTCCCTGTATTGCTCTGATAAACAATAAATGCAAGAAGACACAACAATAGTCCGGTAACAATATAAGCAGCAACCAGACTTTGCACAATATATAACACTTTCTTTTCTGGCCCCATAGCAAATACTCCTTTCTTTCATTTAATATATGTCTGTTGTTTTGCTTCTATGTCTTTTTGTGATAAACTAACATTAAATATGTGAAAGGAGTTTTAAAATGATTGATCTTCATATACATTCTACTTGTTCTGATGGGACTTTTACTCCGAAAGAAATTGTCCATAAAGTAATTGAAAAGAATTTATATGGTTTTTCTCTTACTGATCATGATACAGTTGATGGTATTTCAGAAATCTTGGCAATGAATCTTCCTAAAGATTTAAAATTCATTCCTGGAATTGAAATTTCATGTGATACACTTCATCGTGAGATCCATATCTTAGGTTATGGAATTGATTGCAAGAACAAGGATTTAAATACCACATTAAATGATCTGAGAGACAAAAGAATGAAACGTAATCTCGATATGATCGAATTATTCCAAAAAGATGGATTTCCTGTTACTCTTGAGAAATTACAACACGGAGACCCTAATACAGTTATTACACGTGCTCATTTTTCAAGAGTTCTTGTGGAAGAGGGCATCTGCACTTCCAGGGAACAGGCTTTTTCCAAATATCTCGGTGAAAAATGTAAATACTATATTCCAAAACCATTTTTTGATCCGAAAGACTGCCTCAAATTAATTCTTGATGCAGGTGGCATTCCAGTTCTTGCTCATCCTTTTTTATATAAATTTTCTAATAAGGATACAAAACAGCTTATCCATGATCTGAAAGATTATGGTCTTGCTGGAATTGAAGTTTACCATTCTTCCCACCATAAGGGACAAATCGCAAAATTAAGAGAATGGAAAAAAGAATATCATCTTTTAGCCTCTGGTGGTTCTGATTTTCACGGAGCAAATAAACCTGATATAGATATTGGTACTGGCCGTGGGACACTTTATGTACCAGATCATCTTCTTGATGAACTTCTTAGATAAAAAAAGAATCTGGATGAAATATGAGCTCTATTCTCATATTTTCCAGATTCTTTTTATTCATGAATTATCTTACTCGTCGTCAGATGATCCGTTTGCTTTCTCCATTGCCTGAATCGCTGATTTTTCCATTGGAATACGACAATGTTTGTCATTACCAAATTCAACAATGATCGTAGTTTCATCAACTTTATCCACAACAACTCCGTAAAATCCACTTGTTGTTAACACACTGTCTCCAACTTCCAGAGCTTCCATCATCTGTCTTAACTCTTCATCTTTCTTCTTCTGTGGTCTGATTGTTAAAAAGTACATTAATGCAAAACAAATGACCAGCATCAGAATTGTCATTGTAACCTGATCCATTTTCTTCCTCCATCTTTCTAATAAGATTACTGATTCATCATGCCATCAATCTTACGTTTCTTGTATTCTTTATAGTTTCCTTCTTCGATTGCCTGACGAATCTCACTCATCATTGTATTATAAAAATACAAGTTATGCAAGACACATAATCTCATTCCAAGCATTTCTTTTGCTTTCAGAAGGTGTCTGATGTAAGCTCTGCTGTAACTTCTGCAAGCTGGACACTGGCATCCTTCTTCGATTGGGCGATGATCAAGTTCATATTTTTTGTTGAACATGTTTAATTTCCCCTGATTAGTATATACATGTCCATGGCGGCCATTTCTTGTTGGATATACACAGTCAAAGAAATCAACTCCACGGTCTACAGCCTCAAGAATATTCACTGGTGTACCAACTCCCATCAGATACGTTGGTTTATCTTCAGGCAGATATGGAACTGTTTCTTCGATGATATGATACATCTCATCATGTGTTTCTCCTACTGCCAGACCGCCAAGAGCATATCCATCAAGATTTAGTTTTGAAATTTCTTTGGCGTGTTCAATTCGGATATCTTCAAATGTTCCACCTTGATTGATCCCAAATAACATCTGATGTGGATTGACCGTGTCTTCCAAAGAGTTCAAACGATCCATCTCTTTCTTACATCTTACTAACCATCTTGTTGTACGATCTACAGAATTCTGCATATATTCTCTTGTTGCAGGATGTGGCGGACACTCATCAAATGCCATCGCAATCGTAGACCCAAGATTAGACTGAATCTGCATACTTTCTTCTGGTCCCATAAAGATCTTTCTTCCATCGATATGAGAGGAGAAAGATACTCCTTCTTCTTTGATCTTGCGGAGTTTTGCCAGAGAAAATACCTGAAATCCGCCAGAATCTGTAAGAATTGGGCGATCCCAGTTCATAAATTTATGAAGTCCACCAAATTCTTTGATCAATTTATCACCTGTTCTTACATGCAGATGATATGTGTTTGATAACTCTACCTGAGTTCCGATCTCCCTAAGATCATCTGTGCTGACTGCACCTTTGATCGCTGCGACTGTTCCGACATTCATAAATACCGGTGTCTCAATCACTCCATGGACGGTTGTTAACCTTCCTCTTTTTGCTCTTCCGTCTTTTTTAATTAATTCATACATTCTTACTCACCATAAATCTTTTTAATATTATCCATTGTTGCTCCTAGATTCTTTAACACACCATCAAGAATCGTAACGGCTGCCATTGATTCTACCACAACTACAGCCCTCGGCACAATCATTGGATCATGGCGCCCATGAATTTCAATCTCTACATTGTCAAGATCACGGTTGATCGTCTTCTGTGTTCTCGCAATGGATGGAGTTGGTTTGACCGCTGCACGAAATACGATCGTACTTCCGTCACTCATTCCTCCAAGAACTCCGCCAGAATGATTCGTTTCTTTCACGGCTTTGCCATCCATACTGATAAAATTATCATTATTCTCTGATCCTCTAAGGTTTGCAGCTGCAAATCCATCTCCGATCTCAAACCCTTTAACAGCTCCAATAGACATAATTGCCTTCGAAAGTTCTGCATCCAGCTTATCAAATACAGTTTCTCCAATACCAACTGGCATCCCTGTGATCTGGCATTCTATAATTCCACCGATCGAATCCTGTTCTTTGATCATCTGATCTGCTTTCTTGGCTACAAGATCTGCTGCTTCCTTATCTGGCATATTAAACGGATTGTTATTCATCTCATTAAGATCAAATCTATCCTCTGAAATCTCAATACCTGCAATTGCCTTTGCATATGCCTTTACAGAAATTTCTAGTTCTTCAAGCACTTTCGCTGCAACTGCACCTGCAGCAACACGTCCGATCGTCTCTCGTCCTGATGATCTTCCACCACCACGATAATCTCTGAAACCATATTTCATATCAAATGTAAAATCTGCATGTCCTGGACGGTAAACATCCTTAATATTACTATAATCCTTAGATCTCTGATCCTTATTATATACAACCATGGAAATCGGTGTTCCTGTTGTCTTCCCTTCAAATACTCCAGAAAGAATCTCTACCTGATCTCCTTCCTTTCTCTGTGTTGTATACTTAGACTGTCCCGGTTTCCTGCGATCCAGATATTTCTGAACATCTTCTCTATCTAATGATAGCCCTGCCGGACATCCATCCACAACTACTCCAACACCAGCACCATGTGTCTCTCCCCATGTTGTGATGCGGAAATTTGTACCAAAACCTGATCCTGCCATATGACTTCCTTCCTATAATTTGATATTTGCCAGTAAATCTCCAAGACTCGTTCCTGCAGCATCTTCTGTATACTCTACTCCAGTTTCTTCTGCTTTCTTGGCTGCTTCTTTGTCATCTTCTAATGCTTTGATGCTTAAGCTTACTTTACCATTTGCAACTTTTATGATCTTAACTGTTACCTGTTCTCCTTCTTTCACAACATCTTCTGGAGATTTTACTCTCTTCTGGCTTAACTGTGAAATATGAACTAATCCGCTGATTCCATCTCCAATATCAACAAACGCTCCATAAGGCATGATATTTTCTACAGTTCCTTCTACAACTGTTCCAACTTTTAACTCATTGATCTTATTTTCACGTTCTTTTCTTGCTTTCTCCTGCTCTACTGCTTTTGCTGATAAAACAAGTCTCTGCTCTTCTGGTTCCACTGTAATGATCTTTGCTTCTACATCTTTCTGTAACCATACATTTAAATCTTCAACATATTTTGTTGATAATAAAGATGCTGGAATAAATCCACGGATTCCTTCAACATAAACAATAACTCCACCATTAACGACTCCACCAACAGTCAGTGCAAGCACTTCTCCACTTTCTTTAAGCTCTTCTAAATGATTCCATACTGCATCTTCATTTGTTGCTGCTTTATTTAAAGATTCTTCTAACTGAGTTTCGAATTGTTCCATTGTTTCTTTTACTTCTTCTGCCATAATAATCTTCCTCCGCTTTATTTTCTTAAACATTTATTTCATATTATAACATAGAATAAGAAAGATTCAAGAACGCTGATATTCCTTGTTATTTTGAATATTTTCTGTAAAACAGCCATGCTGCTGATATAACACCAACCATGCCTGCAGCTATCCATAAGCCAAGCATCGACTTTTCTCTTTTGTCCTTGACTTTTGTCTCCTTTTTCTGATCTTTTTCTACCATTTGCTTGACCGGATGTGGCAGGATTTTGGTTACCGCAAACTTTATTCTTTTGTTTGTTACATTTCCAGCTGCATCTTTTGCTTGAAGTTTTAGCACATGAATCCCTGGTTCCAGCTTCTTAAAAGATATTTTGTTTGTTAAATTTTTTATTTCTTTTTCATCCAGCTTTACCTTTGTCCAATAATCTTTCTTATTTTCCAGAGATACTGCAACGATTGTTCCATAATCACATTCACTCTTTTCATTAAGACCACTCATCTGGATCACTGGTTTTTTTGTATCATAAAAAAATGTAATCTTTTTACTTGATACCCGTTCTCCATTTGCATCTACCGCATTAAGACTTATCCTATAATTTCCATTCTCTGTAATTGGCTGTTTTATATAAACTTTATCTTTTTCCCATTCATATGAAACCTTCTGCCCATTCATAAGAAATTCTGTTACCTGTACAGGCTCTAAACTTACAACTTGAAATCCCGGTCTAAAACTTTTCTCTGAAATATTCTTTCCTGCAAGTATTTTCTGCAAAAAATAAATATGAACGCCCTTTTTGTTGATCGTAAATTTCTTTGTCACAACATTTTGATTTCCTGCCAGATCTAAAGCTTCCACTCGTAATACATAATACCCATCGTCTTTTATCTTATCCGGTATCCATCTTTTCCCATTCAGATAAATTCTTGTCTGCTTTTCATCCAGATTTTCATCTTTTACATGTAGTTTTACATTTACAAATGTTTTATAGGACTTATTATTTTTTATCCCACTAATATAAATTTCAGGTTTTTTCATATCAATCTTAAATACTTTTTCCTCACTGATCGACACATTTCCTGCCATATCTTCCACTTGAACCAAAAGATTATGCTTACCATTCCGGTCAAATACTACTTCACTCTCATAATATTCTCCTTTTTGAACAAAACCTTTCATCTGCTTCCCAGAAGTTATAACTTTTACAGCATTTTTTTGGAGATTTTCATCCTTGATCCTTATCTTTACTTTCTGATATCTGCTGACTTTTTGAAATTCATTTTGAGATCGTATCAATATTTCTGGCTTCTTTGTATCCAAAAAACAAACTGTATGGAAACTATTTTCAGATCTATTTCCTGCTTCATCCTTTGTCCATATTTTCAGCTGATACTTTCCATCTTTTTTAATCTGTGGAATCTGATCTGTTTCTGTCTGTATTTGACCTGTCTGAAGCTGAGTTAATTGTGCATAAACGTGTACCAGAGGTCCTTCCGCCTGTTCTGATTCATATGTAAATTCAGGAATCTTTCCATACCATCCATTTAGAGATCTCTCACTGCACGTTATTTTAAATAACTGCGGCTTCTTTTTCCATAAACGGCACCAGATTTTTTGAATTTCACTATATCTTCCTGCATTAGAAACTGCTCTGATCAAAACAAAATCATCCATATCACGTTTCAACTCTAGTCTGCCATATTTCATTGATCTCCACTCATTATTACCAGTCTTATATTCATAGTGAGAAATTTTCGAAACTGCTTTTGAACCATGTGCTTCAAGTAAAATATCCTGATTGGTCCATTTTCCTGCCGTGTATGATCCACTGTCAACTTTTGGTATCATTGGATTACTCAGTTCTATCGTGATTTTTCTTGTTTCCTCATATCCATTTCTATGAATCAGATGAATCTCATAATTTCCTTCTTCATAAAATGTCATCTTCAAAGTTTGTTCATAATCCCATTCTCCTTCCCACTTCTGCCGGTTTACAAAAATCATAATATCATCTTTTGTACAGGATCCTTTCAGATCTACTTCCATTACCACGCTGCTTCGAAAAAATGGTTCTTCCCCAGTTCCTTTCCATGTAATATCCCAGACTGCTGTCTCTTCCATTCCTTTGGTATCAGCAGGTATTGCAGATAAAAGGAGAAATAGTATGGCTGTCATGGTCATCAGTATTTTATGTTTTCTCTTCATAATCCAAGTTTCCTCCTCAACGCTTTTGCTCTGTTACTTGTCATTCCTGTCTGTTTTAGTCCCTGCAGATAAACATCCTTTGCCTTCTCTATCTGGTTTTTCTGGCATAGATAAATTCCATATTCAATATAAGCTTCCATGACTTTTGGATAATGTTTTATAAAACGTTCATACTCATTTCCAATATTCACAGATTTTTCTCTAAGATACGATAACTTTCTCTCATATATTTCCCATGCTTCATTTTTCTCTAATTTCTCATGAAACACTCTGTCAGTCTCTTGAAAAAAAAGCTTATCATCTCCTCTTTTTGCCTTAATCTCATACAGATCGATCTTTTGTTTTTCCAGCATCTTTTTTTGTTCTTCCTTAAGTCTGAACTTTTCTGTCTTATAAAGCAGTTTTTCTGCCTTCTTTACAACAAACTCTGGAAGTTTTTCCTGCCACAAAATATAATGATCAATAAAAAAATATGCTGACCAGAAATCATGTACGTCCTTTTGACAAATTTCTAATGCTGACACCAGTTCATCTTGTTTCACCTCCTTTTCAGGATCATTTAATACTTCTATCAGCAGAAGATATGCTTCTGTTTTCTTTTTATTTGTTTCTTCCTTCTTAAAATATTGACCGGCCAGTGTCAGATCTTTCTCTGTCCTTTCGTTTCCATAAAAATAAACCATACCTTTTTTGTAGAAATCCTCGTATGTTTTCACTGACTGTACTTTCAATTTTTCTTCTTTGTGGCTGTCTGTAAAACCCAAAATACCGATCATGCCAATGCAGGCTAAAAAAACGACACTTTTTTCTGATCTGCTTTTCCAGACAATTTTTCTAAGATCTCTCTTGATATCTCTGGCGCTCCGATAATTCTTTTTCTCATCCTCACAAAGACATTTCTGTATGATATTCTCTATAGGATACTTTTTATTCTGTTCTGTATTTAGCTGAATGATCTTTCCTATACTGTAGACATCCATAAAAAATTCAGCTCTTTCTCCTGCTTTTGTCTGTCGTTTGGAAGCATAAATCCTCGTTCCATACCCGGTCAGAAAATCTCCTTTCATTGAAGATGCTCCAAAATCGATCAAATACAGACGTCCTGATGGATGAAGTATGATATTCTCTGGTTTAAGATCCATATGTACAACACCTCTCTTATGAACCTGTTCCAACACCTTGCAGACCTTATACATAAGTAGTATCAAAGTTTTTTCTGAAATTTTTCCATGGACTGTTTTATATGTTTTTAGAGATTGTCCTTTAATATATTCCATAACCAGAAAATGATCTTCGGTGTTTTCTGCAAGGAATAATTTGGGAATACCCTTGATATTTTTTAATTGATTTAATATCTCTTTCTCCCGTTTCCACTGATTTTCATCTTTAAGTATTTTCACTGCAACCTTTTTCCCTGTCTTTAAATCTTTTGCAAGAAATACTTTCCCCATTCCACCTGCACCCAAAAGCTTCTGAGTCTGATAACGGTTATGGTATATTTGAGCTATCTCTCTTTCGGAACTTTGACGATCACACAGGATAGATTGTCTAGTTCTCCACGTTTTTTTACTTTTCGAAAACATCTTTCTACCCATTCTTTCATTTGTTCCCTGGACGCTTCCACCTGATAAATCTCTTCCTCTTCAAGTAATCCATAAAATCCATCTGTACAAAGCAAAAATTCCATTCCCGGATGCAGTCTTCCCTTATAGCAATCTACTCTGACGTCCTTCGTCACACCGACACACTGCAGAAGAATATGTCGTCTCGGATCTTTTCTTGCCTGTTCTTTCGTCAAATGTCCTGCCCGAAGTTCAAGTTCTACCAGCGTATGATCTGTTGTCACAAATTTTCTATTTCTGTCAAACCAGTATGTTCTGGAATCTCCAACATTTAATACAAAAAATTCGTGATCTTCCACAAATAATAATGTTAACGTACTTCCCATTGATTTGACTTCTTCCATTTTTCTGCTCATCAACAAAAGGTTCTGATTGATCTTTCGGATCAAATCGATCAGATTTTGTTCGATCATATTAATTCCCATTTCATATAATCCTTCAAATAAAGTTTCATCAAACCACTGTTTCAATACTTCTACAATATAACGGCTTGCGATCTCTCCTTTCTTCAAACCACCCATTCCATCACACACAACAGCCAGAAGATAAAGCTTCCCATTCTTTTCCTGCTGCCTTAATAAATAAGCATCCTGATTCGACGGTCTTCCGTTTCCAATATCCGTCATTCCAATCGTATCTATCATATGTTCCTCCAAAAAATTCTTCATAATAGAAAAAAGCCTGTAAAGATTATTCTTTACAAGCTTTCTCTGCTGTTCTTGTTTGTTTCATTATTCTTCGATGTCTTCGCCATCCTCGAATTCATCTTCTTCGCCTTCAATCTCCTGTTTGAGAATCTCAATATCTCCTCTAAGTTTCTCGATGAGATTGAACAGATCAATATATTCTGCCTGTGGGTAGTCCATATGTTCTTCAAAATATTTCTCTCCCACCTGACGATACAAATCATTCAAATCTCTTTTCGCCACTCGCAGATCATTATGTCTCTTCGCAGAATCTGCCACTTCCTTCGCCTTCTGTGCAGCTGCTTTTCCTGTTGTTGAAATAGTTTCTTCCAGACGTCCGAAAAAATCTTTTGCCATATACGCTCACTCCCAACGTTTTTCTTTCATTGTACCTTATTCAGCTGCTTTCGTCCAGCCTAAAAGCGCCTTTCAAGACTTAATGTTTCTTCTTACGATATAATAGTAAAATCCCTGAAAATGCTGCAGCTGCCATAGCAAATATCCATCGAAGATCACTTTCGTCTCCTGTTTTTGGTCCAGAAGAAGTATCTGTATTTTGAAAATCATTTCCCTTGTTTTTTGTATAAGTTATATTTTCAGGTATTTTCTGTTTTCTTACTTTGATCTCACGAACTGCTGTCACTTCTTTTGCGTTATCGGCCTTTGCTTTTGCCGTATTTTTTATCGTTCGATCTTTCATTATTTTGTTATTTAACTTTACCTGATAGATTACTTTTATTTTCTGGTCATTTGTAAGATTTTCTTTTGTTTCAATTCTGAAACTGTTATCTGATACAACAATCCTGCATTTCGAAGTGATATCTGCTTCATCTGGTGAAAAAACATGAACACTTTCCTTTATGATCTTTGCATATTTATGATCGATCTTATCTTCGATCACAATGTTCTTTGCAACTGCATCTTTCACAATCTGTGATACGAAAATCTGATATTCACAAATACCGCCAGCTTTATATACTGTCTTATCGCTTCTCTTTGTGATCAAAAGCTGTGGAATATTCTCCTCCATCGTTACAACAATATCATCTCTTACTTTATCTGCATCCTCACTGTACGCAAATGCTGTATTTTTAATATCTCCATCAATCATTGAAAGAAATGCTGTATCATAAATTACAAGAAGCTCATCCTTATCACTTAAATCTCTTCCTGTGGCGATCTTAAACTTTCTACTGGTATCATCTCTGCTGATCTCACACTGATTTGTTATATCTTCCCCATTATATTTTACACGGATCATACCAATATCCATTCCTTTCTTCTCAAATGAATCTTCTATGATAACTTTATGTGCTGTCATCCCTTCATTTTTCTGTGTCACACGAATCTTATATGATCCAGTCTGACCTTCTTTATATATCTTATGATCTGATGTTTTCTCGATTTTTAACATTGGAGGTTTTACAACAACTGTATTTTCATCCTGTGCTGGCTCTGTGTTATCACTTTGTACGATCGCTGTATTTTTTATAGCACCATCAATTCTTTTTTCAAATAATACTTTATATATGATATCAATAGAATCACTGTCTCCAAGATCTTTTCCTGTTTCTACAACAAAATTTCCATCTCTTGCTTCTATTTTACATTCATCTGTAATATCTTGTTTGTTATACATGACTTGAATATCAGAAATCTTCATTCCTTCTTTTTCAAATTCATCTGTAACTATTATATTTTTTGCTTTTACACCTTCCTTCCCCTGTTTAATATGAAGTTTATAACTTCCTGTTTCTTCCACACTGTAAATCTTTTTATCGGACTGTTTAAGAATCTGAAGTTTAGGTGCCTTGATCTTGATCATCTCTTCTGCCACACCACCTCCTGAAGGAATATCTGCATCTTCACGGATCAGTTCTTTGTTACTGTTTCTTGTTGCTGGAACTTTCATTACATTTTTTATGTCTTTTCCCTCTAGTCCATCCTGCTCGATCACTGCCTGATAGCTGATCTCAATCTTGTCCGTCATCCACAGATCATTGTAATTTGTATCTTTTTTTCCACATTCAGAAGCGAATACCGGTATTATTCCGTTCTTTAATGCGATCGGAGTCTGTATCGTATAACTTCTTTCGTTATCATCAAATTCAGCCTGACATTTTGATGTTATATTTTTACCATCTGCCATCACTGATAATGTTCCAGGTATAATACGGATCCCTTCTGCTTTGATTTCATCCTCGATTCTTATATCTCTCATAAATGTTCCAGGATTTGGATTCGTTATCACTGCCTTATATGCCACATGATCACCTTTTTTATAAATCTGTGCCGGAGCTGATTTTATAACATCATTTTTAGGAGAATTGATATATATCTGTGCCTGATCTTTTGTCTCCGGAATTCCCGCTGCCCATGCAGATGCTTCATTATCGATCAACTGGCCATTTGCTGCCACTGATGTTTTCATTGTGTATACAATCTGGATTTCATTTTCATACGGAAGAACATAATCACCTTTTGACTTTAAGATCCAGCTGTTTCCTTCTTTCTGCATTGTGTAGCAGTCTTCTGGAATTCCTGATACTTTTATATCCTTTAGCGAAACTCTGGAATTATCTGCAAATGATCTATCCTGAATCGTAAAGTATGCTGTTCCTGCTTTTGGATTTTTATTTTTCACAGTAACCTTGTAGGTAACCTCATCTTTTGCCTGATATTCATACTGCTTTGTCTCTTTTGTAAGCAAAAGGCCCGGATTACTCTCATCTTTTTTGGGCAGTTCTATGTCAACCCTGACTTCATTCGTCATTGTGTTTTTGCCATCAATGATCGTCTTTGCCTTATTATTTTGTGTAAGAACTGTTTTATTTTCATTATAATGTCCATGCTTTTCCCAAAGATTCCTTAACTCCATAAGCTGCTCTTTCGATGCATCTTTCATAATGTTCATCTTGATCTTGATCTTTAATACATATATACCGCGCTTATAAAATTCAGGATCATTCGGATCTTTTAATCTGGCTTTTACAAGATTTCCGTTTTGTGAGATATCAAATTCACTACTGACATCTTTATTGTCTCCATATACTTTGATATCAAGAATCTTCTGACATTCTTCTACATTGTCCTCGAATGCAAATCCGCTGAAATAATGGGCTTTCGGAATATCTCCGGCAATTGCCTGGCTTACTTCATAAGTCCATGTCTTTGCAAGATCTGGACAATTGTAATGCTCTGTTGATTCTCCATTCGACGTTATGATCTCTTTTTTTGGAGCTGGTGGATCAAATTTTACCATGTTCTGTCCATATCCAACATATTGTTCCTGATTTGTTGGTCCATCATCCATAATTCTTCCAAATGTATATTCAAACGTATCTGAAGCAAATGTAAATCCCGCACATGTAAAGTCTTCACTGTCATAATTTTCAGAAAAATCAGCATAATAAATACTCTTATTTCCATCTTTGTTATAACTTAATTTTGTGTTTTTAGAAACATATTCTCCATGGATGTCATCTGCTTTTACCCCGATATACTGGTGTGTATCAATATCCTGTAATGTCATATTACTTTTGATCGTTACAGGAATATTCGTTCCAGCTTTAAAAAACTGACTTTTCATTGTCATCTCTTCAATTCCGATATAAGAGCAGCCACTAAGATCACCTCCTACTGCCACATATCCTTCCATGTTCTTATATTTTTCGATTCCCGTGATCGTCATAACCAGATCAAATGTCTGCCATCTACCATGGCTTCCATCCTTGTCACACTGATAAATCTCCATATTCGTTTTCTTGATCTGTATATTTCCAGCTGTGTTTTCTGAAGTATCAAACCATAGATATTGTTTTAAAAATCCAGGCATAGAAATGTCCGGGAGTTTCTTGGTATCTTTTCCTTTGGTAATGATCGTCTTCGTCTGATCCGTTGGATGCATCTTAAATCCATAGGATGCATCCACACTTAATGCTTTCTGATCATCAAATGATGAAAAAATATGTTTGTCATCTCCCCAACTGCTTGTAATTGGCTTTGCTTTGCTACAATTAAGCTGAGCCAGTACGGATTTTTCCTTTATTTTTGCTGTCAGTGCTGCTGATAATGAAAATACTACAACACCCAATGCCATAAGAGTTCTTCTTGCTTTCTTCATGAATACTACCCTCCTTATTATTGCCTTTTCTTTTCCTCATTCTCCAGCAGACAGAATTGTCTCATAGCATCTCAGCTCCCCTCATTCTTATGACAGGCTGCACTCACCTCCATGACCATGCAGAAGTCTCATTATCATATCCTTGTTCGCTCCCTGTCTCCAGATCATGGCGGGATATGTCCTCTTCGGACTGTACTAGAAAATGGTCTTATTCAGTTGTCAAAACTTCCCTTGGATTCATCATTTGATCGTCTTGTCGTGAATGGATTATCTGATTTGATTGATCAATCATCATTTTGATTTGTTTTTAGAATTTTCTGATATTGTATTCTCTTCCATTTATTCCCTATCTTGGTTCATCATAACATTTTCACATAAAAAAAGCAACCCATATTTTTATGAATTGCTTTTTTACTTTTATTTATTCTATTATACAAGAATGTATTCCTTAGATTCCAAGAATCTTTTTCACTTCATCTTCCATTGCTACTGTTTCGCACACTGTGTCATGAAGTACTGGTGCTGTTCTGATCTCTTCGATCGCTTTTGGAATTTCTGTCTTTGATACTTTGTTAAGTTCATCAACTAATTCAAAATCATCTTCTGCATCGTATGCTGGATCGATCGCATCCATAACACTTCTTGTAAATTTGTATGGACTGGCTGTTGAAGCAATGATTGTTGGAGTTTTGTCATCTCCAGTTGCTGCTTTGTATTTGTCATATGCAACGGCTGCTACTGCTGTATGTGTATCCATTACATATCCTTCTTTGTCATATACTTCTTTGATCTTCACTGCTGTTTCTTCTTCACTTCCAAAAGCTCCAAAGAACTCAGATAATTCTGCTTTCATTGCATCTGTGATCACATATTCTCCGTCTTTTGTAAGTGCTGCCATAAATTCTGCACACTGTTTTGGATCATTTCCTGCGATTCTGTAGATCATACGCTCTAAGTTGCTTGAGATCAGGATATCCATAGATGGAGATGTTGTAACATAGAATTCTCTGTTACGATCATATTTCCCTGTCTCAAAGAAATCAAATAATACTTTGTTCTTATTAGATGCACAGACAAACTTATTGATTGGAATACCCATCTGTTTTGCATAGTAAGAAGCTAAGATGTTACCAAAGTTTCCTGTTGGAACTACAACATTCATAGGTTCTCCTGCTTTCAGGGCACCCTGTTTTAATAAATCTGCATAAGCTTTTACATAATATACGATCTGTGGCACTAAACGTCCGATATTGATAGAGTTCGCAGATGAGAACTGGAATCCATTATCATTCATAACTTTCGCTAACTCTTTGTTAGAGAACATTTTTTTAACACCTGTCTGGGCATCGTCAAAGTTTCCTTTGATTCCGATCACATATGTATTGTTACCCTTCTGTGTTACCATCTGTTTTTCCTGAATTGGACTAACTCCAGACTTAGGATAAAAGACAATGATCTTGGTTCCTGGTACATCAGCAAATCCTGCCAGAGCTGCCTTTCCTGTATCTCCAGATGTTGCAGTTAAGATTACGATTTCATTCTTAACGTTATTCTTTCTTGCAGATGTTACGAGTAAATGTGGAAGAATAGATAATGCCATATCTTTAAATGCAATTGTTGCCCCGTGGAACAATTCCAGATAATATGCTCCGTCTACTTTCTTTGTTACTGCAATTTCTTCTGTGTCAAACTTGCTGTCGTATGCATTATTAATACAAGTCTTTAATTCTTCTTCTGTAAAGTCTGTAAGGAATTCTTTCATGACTGCATAAGCAATTTCCTGATAGGACATCTTTGTCAGATCTTCCAATGCTACATTTAACTTTGGAATACTGTCTGGTACGAATAATCCTCCATCGCTTGTTAATCCTTTTAAAATAGCTTCAGAGGCGGTTGCTGTTTCTTCACTGTTTCTTGTGCTGTGGTATACTAAATTCATATTTCCCTACCTTTTCTTCTATCAAATATGCGTGTTTCTGTTGGTTTCTGATTATAACATATGTTGTATCCATCTACAACAGATTTTCATGAACTATATCTTATACAATTACAAATGTCAGCATGAGACGGACACCGCTGATCAAAGCTTTCTCATCAAAATCGAACTTTCCATGATGATTTGCAGGGTGGTCTCCACCTCCGATAAACGCAAAACATCCATCGATTTCCTCTAAGTAATTAGCAAAATCCTCTCCTAACATCATCGCAGGAACATGCGTAAATTCTGACGGATCGAACACTTCTCCTGCCTTCTCCATTACATTTTCTACAATCTCTGGATCATTGATCAGTGCTCCATGACTTGATGGCTGAAAATCAACTGTGACATCGATCCCATACATCTGTTCATGGGCTTTTGCAATATCTTTGACTCTCTCTTCGATCATTTCCTGTGCCTGCTTTGAAAATGTTCTTGCTGTTCCTTCGATCTTAGCTTCTCCCGCAATCACATTTCTTGCTGTTCCTGCTTCAATCTTCCCGATCGTTAATACTGCGGGATCTAATGGATTTAGATTTCTACTTACGATGGTTTGCATATTCATTACCATCGATGATACTGCCACCGCGGTATCAATTCCTTCATGTGGCTTTCCTGCATGACCAGACTTTCCATATAAATGAACTGCCAGCCAGTTTGTCGCCGCCATTCTTGGTCCTGCCTCCAGAGAAATCTTTCCGGATGGAATTCCATTGAAAATGTGAACTCCATAAATTCGCTTTACACTATCCAGGATTCCTGTTTTTAACATAAACCTGGCACCTTCCGCAGTTTCTTCTGCTGGCTGAAACACAAGATAAACTCTACGATTTAATTCTGCCTCATGCATCTTTAAAATCTTCGCTGTTGCCATAAGAATCGCTGTGTGCCCATCATGTCCACACGCATGCATACAACCATGATTTAATGATGCAAAATCAAGTCCTGTTTCTTCTTCCACTTCAAGAGCATCCATATCTGCTCTAAGTGCAATACTGTCTTTCCTTCCATTACCAACAACTGCAATAATTCCTGAGGGATCAAAAATCTTATACGAGATCTCCCATTCTTCCAGATGTTCTCTGATATATTCCATCGTCATAGTCTCATGAAATGCTGTTTCCGGACATCGATGCAGTGCCCGGCGAAATTCTACGACTTCTTGTTCAATTGCATATGCTTCCTGGTTTATGTCCATATTGCTTCCTTTCTTTGCTGACTACCTTCCTGTAAGATTCATGATTAAGGCAACGATCAACCCAACAATGATCACTGGTCCCAGCACGATCATCATTGCATTAAATATATGAAACAGTAAGTAAATAATGAAAATAAAAATGATCACGGATAAAAGACATCCGAGTTTAAATTTTGTAGAATTCATCGTGAAAATATGTGTATTTCCACCAAACATATCCTCTGGAGTTTCCTCCTGTTTATCCTCATAATATTCTGTCTGTGCATAACTATCATCCACACCTGCTGCGTCAATGATCGACCTTGCGATCAGTCTTGGACTACCTAATTCGTTTAAAATTTCTGCTTCTGTCTTTCCACTTCTGATCTGTTCATTGATATAATTCTCATAATAGTCAATATTTTGTTGTACTACCATCGGCGATACTATTCCCTCTAGTGAAGATCTTAACTCCCCCATAAATTGTTTTCTTGTCATAAATTTATTCTCCATCCTTATTATAGAAAATCTCTGACTCCTTTAATACGTGACAGGTTCCGTCTTTTACTTCGATCGTTGTCACTCCACAATTCTCCTGTCTTGGTGCATGCCAGAATTCCTCGATATCTCTTCCGTATATATGAGTCAGCAAACTATGTATCCAGGCTCCATGGGAAAAAACAGCAACGTGCTGATATTTTCTCTCATTCGGCAGAATCATATCTTCCAAAAATTCTACTGCCCTTCCTATAACTTCTCTATGTGTCTCACAACCATTAGTCGTTTCAAAATGTACTGGATCATTAAAAAAATCAAGAAATGGATCATTCCTGTCTTCCAATTCTTTTAATGTCATTCCTTCAAACGTTCCAAAACAAGCTTCTTTCACCCTTTCGTCCTCATATAACGGAACATTTCTTCCACCTAAAATGATCTCCCCTGTTTCTTTTGCTCTCTTTAATGGACTGGTATATCCTATATCAAATGGTACATGACGAAGTCCTTCTCTTGTCATAAATGCAAGTTCTCTTCCATATTCATTCAACTCTATATCTGAACTTCCCTGAATTCTATGTACTTTATTCCAGTCAGTTTCTCCATGCCGGATCAAATATAACTTCAAAACATTTTACCTCCAATTTAACAATAGCATACCTTATTTTTTTGATTGAGTCTAGTCCTTCTTCATTGTACATTTTTTCACTAAAATATAAAAAACTATGGATTTTTTATCGAACTTTGCTATACTAAGATTATACATATAAACTGAAATTTTAGGAGAGAAAAATTATGAACATTCATGTTGGAGACGAGATTGAATTAACAGAACAAGTAGTTCCAGAAAACACTGCAAAGGAATGGGGAAGTGGAAGCCTTCCTGTTTATGCAACACCTGCTATGATCTTATTAATTGAGAAAGCCGCTGTTAAATTATTAGATGGCAAACTTGAAGAAGGTCAGACAAGTGTTGGAACAAATTTAAACATTGCACATGTTTCCGCAACACCAGTCAATGGAACGATCAAATGTCACTGCTCATTATCTGAGATTGACCACAAACGTCTGGTATTCCATATCGAAGTAACTGATAACAAAGGACGTGTTGGAATCGGTACTCATGAAAGATTCATCGTTGCTGATGAACCATTTATGGAAAAAGCTGCTAAGAAATTAGAAGATTAATTTTTAACTCTATGTACAAAAAAATGGTGTCAGGATTTAATCCCGACACCATTTTTATTATATTTTTATCTGCTTGTTCCCTTTAAGATTGGGGAAATCTTCTTATAAATAAAGAATGTAATCACTACACTGCACATTCCTTTGATAAATGTGAATGGCATATTAAACCAGATCAGTGCATCCCATAATGTCTTCACGTTCTTGTTGATCGCCTGATATGCACCAAGAATCGCCTGCATTGGCATGAAGTTTGTGTATACTGGATATACAACAAAGTAGTTTGAAAATACGCTGACGACTGACATAAGGACTGCCCCTGCTAATGCTCCGATCATTGCACTCTTCTGTGTTTTCTTTTTCTTATAAATAAGTCCTGCTGGTAATACAAAGCATACGCCTAAGATAAAGTTAGAAAGCTCTCCAACTCCACCTGTCTGTGTATGAAGAAGGTTGATCGCATTCTTGATAAAGCATACTGCAATTCCAGATACCGGTCCCATCGCATATGCTGCTAATAATGCTGGAAGTTCTGAAAAATCAAACTTGATAAATGGTGGTATTAACATAGGAATTGGAAATTCCAAAAACATCAGCACTGTTGCCAATGCTCCCAACATACCTGTTACTGCGATCGTTCTGATATTGAACTTTGTTCTTTTCATTGTCATTGTGTCTCCTGACATGATCATTCTCCCTTTCTTATCTAAAGATTTTAAATTTGTCCGCCAGAAGTTCTTGCAAAATTTTATAATTGTTTTATACAAGAAAAAATCCTGTCCATTTATCTACATAAACGACAGGGCTTCTGACTTGATCACATATCTTATATCTTATATCTTCGTAATATCTTAAGACATGTCATCCAACTACTTCTTTCATCCAGACTATACTGTTGGTTCAGGATTCTAACCTGATCGGCTTTACGCTCGTGGACTTATCTCTCTTAGAGTATCACCACCAGTCGAGAATTGATATCTTCGATATCTCACTCTGCCCTGAAGTTGGAGAATCAATCTTCTCTACTTCAATATTCAATTACCAGAAAATGAAAGTGTTTTCTGTTCACATTTTCTATTATAATAACTTCTGTTTTATTTGTAAAGTATCATTTCATATTTCCTTATCTTTACACAAAGATTATTATTTGTTAAAATATACACAAGCAAAATGCTTTATTGTATGAATTGTTAAGGAGAAAACAACTATGGGAATGCACAAAATTGCGAAGATGCCTTCTCCAGAGGAATTAAAAGAAGAGATGCCTCTGAGTGAAGAAGCAAAACAAATCAAAGCTGCAAGAGACAAAGAGATCCGTGATGTATTTACAGGTAAATCTGATAAATTCTTAGTCATCATCGGGCCTTGTTCTGCAGATAATGAAACTGCTGTTATGGATTATCTTGGACGTCTGGCAAGAGTTCAGAAAGATCTTGCTGACAAGTTACTGATCATCCCTCGTATCTACACTAACAAGCCTCGTACAACAGGTGATGGATACAAAGGCATGGTTCATCAGCCAGACCCAGAGAAAGCACCAGATATGGCAAGTGGTCTTCGTTCTGTTCGTAAACTTCATATGGAAGCATTAGAAGAATTCCATATGCCTGCCGCAGACGAGATGCTCTATCCAGGAAACTGGCCATATATGGATGACCTTTTATCCTACGTTGCCGTTGGAGCCCGTTCTGTAGAGAACCAGCAGCACCGCCTGACAGTCAGCGGATTTGATATCCCTGCTGGAATGAAGAACCCTACTGGTGGAGACCTGACAGTTATGATGAACTCTATCACTGCTGGACAGCACCAGCATGATTTCATTGCCAATGGATACGAGGTCAAAACAGATGGTAACCCTCTGACACATGCCATTTTACGTGGTTCCGTGAATCGTCATGGAAATAATATTCCAAACTATCATTATGAAGATCTGACTCGTGTTGCTTATATGTACGAGAAATTCCAGCTTAAGAACCCTGCAGTTATCGTTGATGCAAATCACTCTAATTCAGGTAAACAGTGGGATCAGCAGCCTCGTATCGTACAGGAAGTTCTCCACAGCAGAAGTTTCTTACCTGAGATCAAAAATCTTGTCAAAGGTATCATGATCGAAAGTTACATCGAAGATGGTAACCAGTCTATCGGTAATGGTGTTTATGGACAGTCTATCACTGACCCTTGTCTTGGATGGGACAAATCTGCTGCCCTGCTTTATCGTATGGCAGATTATGTATAGAATAAATACAAGATTCTAGATACATTACTTCCAAAGTTTCAGCATTCCTGACATTATCGATGGATTTATGAAACTTTCCAGAATGCATCCCAGTATCATAAATATTATTTCAAACAGAATACTATAACGTAGAAGGAAGGAACTGCTTGTTTCATAAAGCATTTCTTCCTTTTTTTCTTCTTGAAAATTTCGTTTTATGAGCAAAATAAGGCTCATTCCATATAAAATAAACTGCGGAAACAAACTCAAAAGCACAAGAAATAATCCTCTCATTCCCATCTGTATGATCTGAAGTGATAACATCGAACCTAGAAAAAATGCCATACTAAACGTAAATCCGTACAAAAAAATCCATGGTTTTAATAAATATCCTGCCAGATAGATCATTGCATACTGTTTCACACGTTTAAATAGAATATAAAAAAATAAGCTCATGCTTGCACTATATAATTTCTGATTATGAAATACCAGATATTGCACCTGCCCTCCATATGCAAGATAATCCTGATATATAAAATTCGTAAACAAACTTCCTAGGATCAGACCTGCTATGATCCATAATCCTGAAAAAAATTTCTCTTTATCCACACATTTCCCCTCCCTGCCTCATTATATCATATGCAGTGCCTGTCTTTTATATTCTATTTTATTAGATGCTTCTCTGATGTATAAATTTACTTCTCCATATTAAGATATCCAAGAACTCCTGATATCGTCTTTGCATCGATAATCTTTCCTGAAAAGATCATATCTTTGATCTCATCTGTTGTATATTCTTCTACGTCAATAAACTCATCTTCATCAAGATGCTGCTTCGATGGCTTTAGATCCGTTGCAACATAAATTGGTATCTTTTCATCACAAAAACCTATCGCTGTGATCACAGTCATCAGATGTTGCATATGTCCTGCAATATATCCTGTTTCCTCTTCAATCTCTCTTGTGACACATTCAAGTGGTGTCTCCCCTGGTTCAATTCCTCCAGCTGGAATTTCAAGTGTTTCCTGATCAAGTGCATTGCGGTATTGTCTTACAAGTAGGATCGTTCCTTTGTCGGTGACTGGAACAACTGCTGCCGCACCTTTATGTTTTACAAGATCCCATGTGACTACTTTTCCACTTGGAAGTTTCACAATATCTTCGTAAAATCCAACAACTTTTCCTTGATGCATCAGGCGCTGTTCTAATTTCTCGTATCCTTTCATGATTCTATCTCCTTTTCTATCTATTCTCTACTGTTAATATTCCTATTAATTGGAAAAAGCGATAGATTTCTCTATCGCTTCTTGTTATTTCGCATAGTCAACAACTCGTGACTCTCTGATCACATTAACCTTGATCTGTCCTGGATAATCCAGATTCTCTTCGATCTGATTTGAAATATCTCTCGCCAGTAAGATCATATCATCGTCACTGATTTGTTCAGGAACTACCATAACTCGAATTTCTCGACCTGCCTGAATTGCAAAAGTTTTATCAACACCCTGGAAGGAGTCTGCAATCTCTTCCAGCTGTTTTAATCTTGTTGTATAACTTTCCAGTGTCTCGCTTCTTGCACCTGGACGTGCTGCTGAGATTGCATCAGCTGCCTGTACCAGACATGCGATCAATGATTCTGGCTCCTCATCACCATGATGAGATGCCACTGCATTGATGACAATTGGATTCTCCTTATACTTCTTACACAGATTCACACCGAGTTCTACGTGAGAACCTTCTACTTCGTGATCGATTGATTTACCGATGTCATGAAGCAGACCTGCTCTCTTGGCCATTCTTACATCGACACCGATCTCTGCTGCTAAAAGTCCGGATAACTGTGCAACTTCCATGGAATGTTTTAATGCATTCTGTCCATAACTTGTACGGAACTTCATTCTTCCAAGAAGTCTTACAAGCTCTGGATGGATTCCATGAACCCCAAGTTCTAATGTTGCTGCTTCTCCTTCTTCGCGCATCATAGTTTCGACTTCTTTTGTCGCTTTCTCAACCATCTCCTCGATGCGTGCTGGATGAATTCTTCCATCCACGATCAGTTTCTCTAAGGCGATTCTTGCGATCTCTCGTCGAACCGGATTAAAGCTTGACAGTACAACTGCTTCCGGTGTATCATCGATAATCAATTCAACCCCAGTAGCGTTCTCAATGGAACGGATATTACGTCCTTCACGACCGATGATTCTTCCCTTCATCTCATCGTTTGGAAGCTGTACCAACGAAATCGTTGTCTCAGCCACATGATCAACTGCACACTTCTGAATCGCAGTTACCACATATTCTTTGGCTTTCTTTCTGGCATCTTCTTTCGCTCTTGTCTCCATCTCTTTGACATACATTGCTGTCTCGTGTTTCACATCTTCTTTTACTGCTGATAATAATTGCTCTTTTGCCTGATCAGAGGTCAATCCGGAAATTCTTTCCAGTTCCTGTAGATGTTTTGCCTGCAGTTCCTGCAACTGAGCTTTCTCTGTTTCAATGTTCTTCTCTTTCGATGCTAATGACTGTTCTTTGCGCTCTAATGTTGTAGCTTTCTTCTCTACAGTCTCTTCTTTAGAGAGAACTCTCTGCTCATACTTCTGCAGTTCTGCCCTGCGTTCTTTTGTCTCTTTTTCAAAGTCATGTCTCGCTTTTATAGTTTCTTCTTTTACTTCCAAAGAAGCTTCACGTTTCTTCGCATCCGCTGCTTTGATTGCTTCATCTATAATCTCTCTTGCTTTATCTTCTGCATTACCGATTGTGATCTCCATCGCCTTCTTGCTTCTTGTATTAGCAATATAGACAGATACCGGTACAGCGATAACCAGAGTTGCGATAATGGCTATAATAATACCAACCACAGGTTTCCTCCTTATTCAATTTTTTGTGTATTCACACTTATCTAATTCTATATGTTTTCAACATAAAAGTCAAGGAAGGGATACCTCTTCTGTTCGAATTATCATTGCTGTTTTTCCTTTGATCACAAGTCCTCCTCCAAAATCTACAGATTCTCCTGTGATCAGATCTGTTCCGCATCCGGCCTGTGCATCAAAATGTGCTGTAAATTCATTATCTCCACAGTTCATTGCAAATATGATACGGTCTTCATTTGTTCTTCTCTGAAAAACAAGAACATCTGGCGCGATCGCTAACTGTAAATAATCTCCGTATTTTAATGCTGGTGACCCCTCTCTTACCTTTGCAAGCTTTGCAATATAATCTGTCAGTTCATTTTCCACTAAGTCTTCTTTGTGGATTCTTGGACGAAGGCTGTCATCGCTTCCTTGCTCTTTCTTTCCTTCCATTCCCCATTCACTTCCATAATACACTCCGGGAACCCCTGGCATTGCAAACTCCATTGCATAGATCAATAGTAAATGTTCTTTGTCCTCTAACTGACTTGCAATTCTTTCTACATCATGATTATCGACAAAGTTATATAACGGAAGTCCTTTATATAATGTCCATTCCTCTGGTCCAAACTGACGATTTAAAGAATATCCGATCTCATGCATATTGTGTGTGTTAAAACTTGAATAAAGTCCTTTGTAACATTCATAATTTGTTACAGAATCAAGTAAATCCGGATTCACAAGCTGTGTGTAATCTCCATGAAGCATTTCCCCGATCATTATAAATTCTGGATTCTTGCTGTGAACAAAATCTACTAATGCTTTCATAAAGTTTCTATTTAACATATAAGCAACATCAAGTCTTAATCCATCAATTCCAAGTTCATCCATCCATTTTCCAACGGATTCTAATAAATAATTTCGAACCTGCTCATTATCAAGATTTAATTTAACAAGTTCAAAATGTCCTTCCCATCCTTCATACCAGAATCCATCATCATAACAGCTGTTTCCGTCAAAATTGATATAAAACCAGTCTTTGTATGGAGAGTCCCATTTCTTTTCTTTCACATCCTCAAATGCAAAAAACTCTCTTCCCACATGGTTAAATACTCCATCTAAGATCACTTGAATTCCTTCTTTGTGCATCGCATCACACATTGTCTTAAAGTCTTCATTTGTTCCAAGTCTTTCATCGATCAGCTGATAATCTTTCGTATCATATCCGTGGTCACTTGATGAAAATACCGGTGAAAAGTAAACAGCATTCATTCCTAATTTCTTAATGTGTGGAATCCAGTCGATCATCTCTAAAATTCCATGGGAAGGTTGCCCATCTGTTAATGCTCGTAGTGGAAACACCTGATAAATCATTAATTCGTTCATTTTCATAGTCTCTTTTCCTTTCTGTCACTCTGTGCTTTTCAATGATTCTACCATATCAATCTTCTTTAGTTGGAAATACATAAAGAAGTTTACGAGAATCGAAAAAGCAATTGTTAGTAAAATACTGTAAACATAGCTTGGAAGATAAATCTGTCTTCCAAACATGATCAAGTCGACTTCCGTTGTAAAGATTACATATTTGTGTAAAAGAATCCCCAAAATAATTCCTGCGATCGTTCCTAAGATCGTCAACAAAATATTCTCACGATAAACATAAGCGCCGACTTCTCCATCATAAAATCCTAGCACTTTGATCGTTGCGAGTTCCATTCTTCGCTCTGAAATATTGATATTATTCAAGTTATATAATACCACAAATGCAAGTAATCCTGCTGATACGATTAATACAACAACAACAATATTTAGATTATTTACCATATCTTCCATCGTCTTTGCGTCATCAGATGAAAAATGAAGTGCTGAAGCCTCATCTTTTGTAAGAATCTTCTTTCCATTTTCCTGCATCTTTTTCTTAGATATATTCTTTTCGATACAATATATACCTGTTGGCTCTGCTTTTTTGTGATACAATCTGGCATATAATTTCGGTGTCATGTATACTTTGTGTTGCAGATAATTTTCTGTGATCTGACTGATTTTTGCCTTAATGCTTCGATCACCTGATTTCTTGATCGTTATCGTATCTCCTTTGCTCACACCGAGTAGTGATGCTGCTTTCTCTGTCAGAATGATTCCTTCATCATCTAACTTATATTTGGTCTTACTCTTTCTATCCTGTAATGTAATATATCCGTTAAAATCGTCTTTTGACATTGGGAGGATCATCGTTGCATCTTGTTTTTCACCATTTGCACGGATCGTTACCGCAGATTCACTAACTTCCATTAAATCTGTCATGTGATCTTGTTTTTTCGTCCAGTTTACGAATTCTTCTTTCTTAGCTTTTTTTATTCCATCTTTGTATGTGATAGAAAAATCATAGGTGATAATCTCTCCGTACTGATTCTTTGAAATTGCTGAAATCGAATCTTTAATTCCAAATCCCAATAGCAACAACGCCATACAGCCGCCAATTCCAAAGATCATCATAAAGAATCGTTTCTTATAACGGAACAGATTTCGCATCGTTGCTTTCCAGATAAAGCTTAACCGTTTCCATACAAATGGAATCCGTTCTAACAGGATTCGTTTTCCTTCTTTCGGTGCCACAGGACGCATCAGCTGTGCTGGCTTCTCTTTTAATTCTTTGTAACATGCAGATAGCACTGCGAATACAACAACCCCGACAGCAAGTCCTGCTGCCATAACTGAATATTCTGTTTCCAATGGCGTATACACATCTCCAAGCCCTGTATACATCATCTTATAGGCATTGATAATGATCCACGGAAGAAGCTTTTCACCGATCACTGCCCCAAGAATACTTCCTGTAAGTGTTGCTGCCAACGCATAACTGACATATTTCATTGCAATATGAAATCCACTGTACCCTAGAGCTTTCATCATTCCGATCTGTGTTCTTTGTTCCTCAACCATACGTGTCATTGCCGTTAAACTTACCAACGCTGCCACTAAGAAAAAAATAACTGGAACAACCTGTCCAAGTGCTGCAATTCTGTCTGCTTCCTGTCCGTATTCGACATAAGACTGCATCTTTTCACGATTCAAAATATACCATTTGCCTTGTTTGATATTCTTTACATCTTCTTTAGCATCTTTGATCTTATTCTCGGCATCTTTTAATTTCTTCTCGGCTTTCTTTCTTGACTTCTTTAACTTCTTCTCTCCATCATCAAGCTTTCTTTCTGCTTCTTTGATCTTGGTTGCTCCTGAATCAATCTGCTTTTGTGCTGTTACTAATTTTGCTTCATTTGACTCTATTGTCTGTTTAGCTGTCTTTAACTGACTGCTTTTCTGATTCAGTGTTCTTTCTGCATTTACAATCTTTGTCTGTGCTGCTTTTAACTGTTTTTTTCCAGAAGTGATCTGTGCCTTTGCTGTCTTTATCTGTTGCTTTCCTGCATTGATCTGTATCATAGAAGCCTGTGCTTCCTGCTCTGTGATCGCTCCTGCCTGTAACGCCTGATTGATCTGTTGTTCTTTTTTCTCTAACTGCTGTTCCTGTTCTTTTATTTTAGCTTCCTGTGTGTCAAGCTGGCTGCTTTTTGTTTTGATTGTCTGTTTCTGTGTCTTTAACTGTTTTCTTGCACTGCTGATCTGTTTGATTCCTGACTGATACTGTGCTTTCGCTGTCTGAATCTGTGATTTTGCACTTGCAAGTTTTTTCTTGCTTTGTTCTAATTCAGATTTAGAATCATTGATCTTTTGTCTTGAATCTTTCAGCTCCTTATCTGCCTTATCTAGTTTATTTAAGACTTTTTTACGTTCTTTTTTAAATGTCTTTTCTTTCTTGGAAATCTTATCAGAGGCTTCTTTCCAAACAGAACTTAAACGCTTCTTATTCTCGTCCTTAGAAATGTCTTTCAGCTGATCTTCTAACTCTTTTACTTTATCCTTATATGCATCGCTGTATGCTCTTTCTGATTTGGCACCCTTTGCTGTAAGATAAACTTCTGTATAAATGTCAGAGGAAAATTCTGATTGCTTAACAATGATAAATCCAGATAATGTTCCAGTTCCAATTGTTGTGTTTCCTCTTGATCTTGACAGATATTCTGCTGATCTTCCAATAGCTGTGATCTTATATGTCGTATCATTTAAGGTATCTTTAAGATCATCCTCTGTTCCTGAAGATAACTCCAAAATATCTCCAATTTTTAATCCATTCTGAGTCGCATACCATTCATCCACAAGGCATTCCCCTGACTTCTTCGGGAGCTTTCCTTGTACGATCGTAATCTGGTTTAATTTCTTCGTCTCTGCCACGACTTTCACTGCGTGTTCGTCGTCACTTCCCTGCTTCTTTGATATAACATCTGTAGAATGACCGCCTTCGATATCCGCTGTTTTCGAAAGCTTCTTCATCGATTCCAGATTCTCCTTCGATATTCCCAAAGTTCCCATCACTTTCACGTCCATAAGTTTCGAATCATCAAACTGATGGTCTGCTGTGATATGCATATCTTTCTGTGTTACACGGATACCTGCATAAAATGCAACCCCAAGTACCACAATAAAAAAGATGGACAGAAATCTTGGAAGCGTACCTGTGATCGTTCTGTATATATCTTTGTGTAATGCTGTCTTTTTCATACGCACTTCCCTGCCATTCTTTCTACCATTCAATCGTTTCCACCAGCTGTGGATTGTCATTTATCGTAATGTTACTGATCTTTCCATTTTTCATCTCGATCACACGGTCTGCCATTGGTGCAATTGCAAGGTTATGTGTAATAACCACAACTGTTTTACCTTTCTTATGACAAGTATCCTGAAGTAATTTTAAAATGGATTTTCCTGTCTGATAATCAAGTGCTCCTGTCGGCTCATCACAAAGTAGTATCTTGGGATTCTTCGCAAGCGCACGCGCAATGGATACTCTCTGCTGTTCTCCTCCAGATAACTGTGCCGGAAAGTTATTCAATCTATGTCCAAGTCCTACATCTTTCAGTACTTCTTCTGCATCCAGTGGATCTTTGCTGATCTGAAGTGCTAATTCCACATTCTCTGTTGCAGTCAGATTTGGAACCAGATTATAAAACTGAAAAACAAATCCGATATCGTCTCTACGATACCCTGTCAGCTGTTTTTTATTCCATTTGGAGATATCTTTTCCATCTACAAAAACAGCGCCACTAGTTGCAGTATCCATACCACCTAAAATATTCAATACGGTAGTCTTTCCTGCACCACTGGCGCCAATGATCAAGGCAAACTCACCCTTATTCACCGTAAAATCAATCCCGTCTACGGCTTTGGTGATCACCTCTCCTGTCTTATATATTTTCTTTACATTTTCTAACCGAATCAATTCCATAAATATGCTTCTCCTTTATAAAGAATTTTACCATATTTTGATTGATTCAGCCAGTCTCTTACTTAAACTGATTTAATGAATCATTATACTCATATCCAATGGATGAAAGTTTCTGTTTTATCTCATTTTCATCAAGATCAAGTGCTTTACACAGGTTCTCAAAGGAATCATAAAAATCCCTTAACTGGGTGTTAATATAACTTAGTAACATAACTGGGTCTTTTGGTACCATCTTTGTGTCTCCTATAAGATATTACTTAAGAAATTAGTTGCTGACCCTGCTGCACTTCCTAATGCAGAGAATACAAATTCTTTCATAATGAAATATGCTACAATTGCTCCTACGATCTCAACGATCAATGCGATGTAAGCAACTGCATTCTTATTTACACCAGGATAACTCATCATTGCCACCATACTATAAATGAATGTCAGTACGCTTCCAACCAGTACGATCAAAACTGCAAACTGGTACATTCCAAGCAGTAATCCTAAAATTGCAAGAATCAATGCTAAAATTGATCCTAGAGATCTCATTCCAACAATCTGGCATGCCTGAAACCAGTTGATCTTTGCATGACCCATTGCATTCATAAGTCCGAGAATAACACCTGAAATAATCAGAGATACGACAATTGACAAAATAACTCCATATCCAAAAAACTGTCCAAAAGATGGTGTCTGTCCCACATATCTTGACACTCCTAAAAAAGAGCTTACACCATTCAACGCTGTTGAAACGATTTTCTGAACAAATACATACAAATATAATCCTGCTAAAAGTGCCTGAATTCCCATAAGAATCAGCCCGTTTTTACTGTTTTCATCCGCGACAGAAGATGCAAAACCTGTGCTTGGATGTTTGATCATCTCTAATGCTTGTGTAAAGAAATTCTTTGTCATGGCTGCTACATCACTCTGATTTTGTTCAGATGCTGGGCCTTCATAATTGATTTCTTCATAGTTTGTATACTGCTGCTGTGTCTGCTGGCTTTCTGCCTGTGCAGTTTCTGACTGATATGCATTTTCCTGTGTATCTTCTGCATTCTGCTGTGTACAGATACAAGGCTGTCCGTTAATTAATTTTCTTCCACATTTTGTACAAAAGTTTGCCATAATATTCTCCTCTCTTCTCTTTAGTAATATGAAGCCGTATCGATCAGCCATTTTCCATTTTTCCTGATCATTCTAGCTACACCACTGATCTTCAATGTCTGTGTCTCATATCTATCCCATATTTTATATTTATAATCTCTTGAACCACTGACTGCAACAAATACACCATCTGCAACCGTGTTATAAGATGAATCCGAACTTGTTGCCTGACATTTTGTTAATTTTACACTTCCAAGTGATTTTGCATCACTTCCATAATACCAAATAGAATCACATAATCTGACTCCATAATTTTCTGCGGCTTCTGTTGATGTAAAATAAGATGTAAGACCTGCATTTCCTTTGTCTTTGATCTTAGCTTCTGTAATCTCCGGCATATAACTCTTTAACGCTTTTGCAGCTTCCGTTTTTGCTGTTCCTGAATACTGCACGACATTCAATGGATTGTCATCATTTGTATTGAACGTATAGCTGTCCTGATCAAATAGACCATCCGCTCCTGAAAATGTAAGCTTATGTTTTCCTGCAAACATTGTTACGTTATATGTATTTTCTGATGTATCTTCTGGAACCTTTGCTGCAATTCCATCGATTTTTAAAGTAACACCTGGCATTGTAAATAATTTTACGCTTTCTGTTGCCAATCCTGTATCTGTAGCACTTGTTACTTCATATTTATCAAAAAACAGGAAATTCTTCTTTGCTGATTTTGCGATATGAATCTCAACTTCATCAGAACCTTTCTTTGCCTGATATACATATTGTCCGGCATAAGTTCCATAATTCACATAACCACCAGTTGGTGTTGATAAAGTCTTTGTCTCATTCTGATCCATTGTCTTTTCAAATGCTTCTTCATTGATAAATGTATCTTCTGACAAATTAAACTTATCATAGATATTGGACCATTTCTTATTATTATAATCTTTTACAAACTGATTCGCTGCTGCCTCTGGACTGCTTTTGCTGTTTCCGATATAAAAAAACGCTGCGATCAGAACGACTAATACTGCAACTTCAGCAATGACGATCTTCTTGGCTTTGCTGCTAAATCCTTTAAATAATCCTCCACTCTTTGCCGGTGCTTTATTTGGTGCTTGATTCGGCTGTACTGGTCTTGATTTTTGTGTTTCATTCTGGTCTGCTGTCTTCTGGCTTTCTGTCTGCTGATTTTCTGACTCCAACGGTTCCATTCTCATTCCACATTCTCCGCAGAACATATCTCCGTCTTTTACTTCACTTCCACACTTTGGGCAAAACATATTTTCTCTTCTCCCTTCTCTTTTTTTATCTAAGTCCACGTTTCTTCAATTCTGCTGCCATTGTATCTACATTTTTCTTCTCGTATTTATTCAAAGAAATACTGTCCTGATCATCCACAGTACCGTTATACCATGCTTTCTTTTCAAAACGTTCTTTATTAACCTTTTTCGTAAATTTTAATCCATGTCTTGCATAGATTTCATTCACTGCATATTGAAGTTCGCTGTCAGATAATTTCTTTATGTCAGATTTGCTGATATATTCTGTATCGGCATCTGGAAAAACATATCCATCATCGGCATCCATGATCTCACTTGCTGACTTTGTATCACTATCAGATGCTTCCGTTGTTGTTTGTGCTTCTGTTGTGTTGTCGTCTGTTGAATCAGCCACGTTCCCATCCCCAACATCTTTTCCTTCATTATTTTTCTTGTTATTTGTTTCTTCTTGTACGGCATTTTTCAATGATGTACTGGCACCTTCATTGTCTGTTGTGTCTCTGCTTGTGACCAACATGGCAATGAGAATAACCGCTACGACTGCGATAGCTGCAGCAAGTACTGCAATTACCTGTTTTTCATTTTTCTGCATTTTTCTCTCCTTCTCTTTGGTAATATCTGTCAACTCCATCTGCAATTCCTTCTGCAAGCATTGTCTGATAATGACGATCTGATAACTTCTGATCTTCGTCTGGATTTGACATAAATCCCATCTCTACGATTGTTACAGGAATCTTACTCCAGTTGATCCCTGTCATCTCATCTGTCTGTGTTACCCCACGATTTTTAGCACCTGTTCTGCGGCACAAAGTACTAACTACACATTCAGATAATCTCTGACTGTCTGCTGCAATTACCTTGCAATAAGGATTGGATGAAGTAGGACTCATTGTTAAAGCTCCATTTGCTGACTGTGAATCTGCACTATTGCAATGGATCCTAAGTAAAATACCAGCACCACTTTCATTTGCCATCAAAGCTCTTTTTTTGTTGCTTAATGATACATCATTAGTCTCTCTGATCATATAAACATCATATCCTCTGGCGATCAATTCACTCTTAAGCTTTAATGACACTTCTAAATTTACCTGATATTCTGTTCTCTTCGTAACGACTCCTTCCGTTCCTGAAGATACCATTGGCTTTGTCTTGTCAGCACCTGGTCCGATCGCTTCCTGTTCACTCATCTGTTTCTTTTGATGTCCTGCGTCAATTGCGATCTTTATACGTTTTTCCTCTTTGGGCAGTGTTGTTGTCTCTTTCTTATTTTGTGTCGTCTTCTGAGACGCTTTCTGTGTTGTCTTCTGCTTAATAATCTCTGTCCGCTTCTCTGTTGTCTTCTCTTCTGCTTTCTTATCCTGTGTGATCACTTCATCATCTTTGCACCCCACACAAAAAATACTAAGCATCACACAAAGGATCAGAACTTTCCATATCTTTTTCATACTTATCCCTCTTTCGTTTCGATTTATGGTTCGACTACTTTTAATTCACCTGTTACTGAATCCATAACGTATCCTGAAATCTTTACATCTTTTGGAATCAGTGGGTGTTTTCGAAGCATTTCCACAGAATCTCTTACAGAACTTTCTACACAGTCAAAACCTTCTAACCATGTATCAAAATCAACTCCACAGTGACGGATCAGCTCAATCTTCTCCTCATCGATTCCGCGCTCCATCATATGTCCGATCATCATATCACTGTTGATATGCTGTACTCCACAGTCTGTATGTCCGATCACCATGACTTCCTCAATGCCTAGCTCAAATATACCGACTAAAATACTTCGTACCACACTTCCGAATGCATGACTTACAACTCCTCCTGCATTCTTAATGATCTTGACATCACCATTTTTAATTCCAAGTGCTGCTGGTAAAAGTTCAGTAAGTCTTGTATCCATACAAGTAAGAATCGCAATCTTCTTATCAGGGTACTTACTTGTCTTATACTGTTCATATTTTTTCTCTTTTACAAATTCCTGATTGTATTTTAAAATCTCATCAATCATCTTATACTCTCCCTTCTATAAAGTAATATCAGCAGTCTTTCCTTTGCATGCCTTAAGATAATCCTGTGTCGTAAGCTCAATCTGAATTCCATTCTTTCCACCACTTACAATGATCTTCTCCTGATCATTTGCACTTGCATCAAGAACTGTTGGATAATCTTTCTTCATGCCAATTGCTGTACAGCCTCCACGAATATATCCTGTGATCTTATTGATATCTTTTACATGGATCATCTCAACAGATTTCTCCCCCGCTGCCTTTGCAGCTTTCTTAAGATCAAGTTCCTTATCGATTGGAACTACAAATACAAAATATCCTCCGCTTTTTCCTTCTGTTACCAGAGTTTTAAACACTCTTTCATATGGTTCATTTAACATATCAGCGATCGTAATTCCATCGATAAATTCTTTGCACTCATAACGATGTACTTCAAATGGAATCTTCGCTCTCTCAAGCATTCTCATTGCGTTTGTTTTTGGTTCTTTCTTTGCCATTCTCCTGCTGCCTCCTTGCTGATTTATTTATCTAGCAAACATGTTATGGTGTTCATTTTACACCACCTTTGCACATTATATCATATTTTTTCATATATTGAGAGTAAAAGATATTCCGAGGATATTTTTATGCCAGAAATACAAAATAAAAATCTTGTCGATCAAGGCCGTTTAAAAATACAGGTAACTTCAAGCATCGGATCAGTTCCCATTCCTGATGCTTCGATTGAAATTTCTTACACTGGCGATCCTGACTCTGTTCTTGAAACAGTAAATACAGATGAAAATGGCCAGACTCCTGTTATTGATCTTCCGGCACCACCCGTCGAATACAGTATGTCACCAGGAGAAAACCAGCCTTATTCTGAATATAATTTAAGAATCCGTTCCAAGGATTATGAATCCGTCACGATTTCTGGTGCACAGATTCTCTCTGGTGTCCAAGGTCTTCAATCTGTTTCCTTGATCCCTGAAGAAACCAGTATTTCTACAGAAGAAAATCCTATTGTGATCGGTCCTCACACTCTGTGGGGCAATTATCCACCGAAAATTGCGGAATCTGAAATTAAGCCTGTTAACGAAACTGGTGAGATCGTCTTAAGCCGAGTTGTAATTCCAGAATACATTATTGTTCATGATGGTTCTGTTGGTGATAAGACTGCACAGAATTATTATGTGCGTTATAAAGATTACATCAAAAATGTTGCTGCCTGCGAAATTTATTCTACCTGGCCTCGTGCAACTCTTGAAGCAAATATTCTTGCGATCATGTCATTTACTTTGAATAGAGTATATACTGAATGGTATAGAAATAAAGGGCATGACTTTACGATTACATCTTCTACAGCTTATGACCACAAGTTTATTCCTGGAAAGACAACTTATGATTCTATTAATACGATCGTTGATGAGATTTTTGCAGATTATCTGTCCAGACCGAATGTAAGACAGCCGATCCTTACGCAGTATTGTGATGGAAAGAAGGTTTCTTGTCCCGAATGGATGACGCAGTGGGGTTCTAAATACTTAGGTGATCAGGGTTATGCACCAATTGAGATTTTGAGATATTATTATGGAGAAAGTATGTATATCAATACCGCCGAACAGATTTCTGGGATTCCATCTTCCTGGCCGGGATATGATTTGACGATTGGGAGCAGCGGAGATAAAGTTCGTCAGATGCAGCAGCAATTAAATCGGATTGCGCGGGATTATCCTTCTCTTCCTACAATTGCTGCGGATGGTGTATTTGGAGAATCTACAGCTAATGCGGTTCGAAAATTTCAAAATGTCTTTGGGCTGCCTCAGACTGGAATTGTGGATTATCCTACTTGGTATAAGATTAGTGAGATATATGTTGGAGTCAGTCGGATCGCAGAATTGAATTCTTAGGTAACTTATTTTAAGCCCCACTAGGTCATCCATGTGGGGTTCAAAATTTTAGTCAATACATTTACAAAAAAGCCTGTGCATTTATATTTTGCACAGACTTTTTATCATCTTATTTACATCTCACAAGACACCTTTTTTTATAAAATGAAATTCCATAACACAAAACCTCATCATAAGTATCTTCAAATTCTTTCGCATACATCTTTGTATCAATCTGATCCAATGCTTTTTGACAATCTCTTTCCAGATCATCTAATTTTCTAGAATATTTTGCTTCAAATACTGCAACCTGTCCCGTCACATCATTGTAGATTACAATATCACTTCGTCCTTCTCCATGTTCCCTGTTAGACTCCACACTATAACCAGCTCCTGCAAAGATTCCTGCAAGAAATGCATGGTAGAAATCTTCTCTGTAATCATAATAACTGATCGTCATTCGAAGCAAGGTACTGATCTCTTTTGTTAACTTGTCCGTATCTTTATTCCACACAGCATCGAACAAAGCCTTTCGATTCATCACCCTTGTGCTGTCTTCAAACCATTTTCTTACCGTTGATTCAAAAATCTCTTTGATTTCTTTGTTTGGAATTCTTAGCTCAACCAATCCCTCTGCATCACATTCCCCTGCTTTTGTAAGATATCCGGTAAGATAAAGAATGCTCCACAGATTATCCTCTGATGAATGCAGATAATCATATGTGAGATCTTCCTCTATCTTCTGACGGATACTTCCACCAGCAATCAGTGTTTCCAATTTCTTTCGAATAGCTGCTCCCGTATAATCAATAAATGAACGAATGATCGCATTATCACTAGTGTTCTTCCAATAACTTACTGGTCTTGCCTGAATATTATTCTGAAGATCTCTCAAGTAATTCATAACATCCCAAGGACAATACACTTCAAATTCGCCAAAATTATATCCATCGTACCATTCCTTTATCAAATCCGCTTTTTCTTCCATCCCCGCATCTGCTAAAAGTTTATCTACATCCTGTTGTGTGAATCCGTAATATTCATTGTATCTGGTTGAGGAAATCGTATCTGATACAAGGTTATTTGTTCCAGTAAAGATACTTTCCTTTGCAATCTTTAAGCAGCCAGTGATTACCGCAAATTTTAATGATGAATTATCCTTTAATGCAGTACTGAGCATGCCCTTCATGATCTCTAACATTTCTTTGTAGTAACCATTACTGCTTGCTTTTGCAATCGGAACATCATATTCATCAATTAGAAGTATAACTGGTTTTTTGTAGTAACCTTCCAACATATTAGTGATTCTTAATATACAACTTTGAATTTCTATCAAACTGGCATCACCGCTCTTTAATTTTTCATATACCAGTTTATCTTCTTTATCTACATCATCACTATCCAGCAAATACATATGCTGCTTGCATACCTCTGCCACAATATATTTAAGAAAATTAAATGCATTCTCAAATATACTACCATCCACATCTTTAAATGACAAAAACAAAGTCGGATACTGATTCATCCATCTTTCACAAATTGCTGTCTCCTTAGATATTTCAAGCCCCTCAAACAACTCCCTGCTATCCTTCCTAATATCCAAGAAACTATTCAACATGCTCATCGCCATCGTCTTCCCAAAACGCCTAGGACGAGTAATCAACGTCACCTGATCCATCTCACCCCGCAGCAACGTCTTAATCAAACCAGTCTTATCCACATAGTAATAATCCAACTCCCGAATCCTCTCAAAATCCGAAATCCCAACAGGAATATTTAAATTCTTCATCTTCTACTCACTCCCTCCTTTCTTTTATTAATTATATATCAATAAGTAAATTCACACAATTCAATATTTAAATTCTAAAACAACAAAAATTATCGCCAACTATTTATTTACATTCAAAATGCTGATAATCCTTAGAACTTCTCCAATTTCCACCCCAGCTAAATCCATATTTCTTAAAGATCTTATAAGCCGTATCATTCTTATGAATCATATAACGTTTATATTTTCCCTTGCACTTTGATGTCTTTCTCTGTTTATAAACCTTTCCATTCGAAGGAGAAACCTTATTTCCCTTTACCCATGGATTGATCCTTGGATTGATATCAATTGCTAATCCATAAGAATGATTAGACAATTTCTTCGTTCCACTGATCACACGATAATTAAACGCAGAAGTATTATTCGCAGACATAGACTTATTATCATTCGCATTATAATCATCGATCAGACGCATTCTCTGTATTCTGTATTTCTTCTGATATAATTCGTAAAATACCTTCACTGTTTTCTTTGCGATCTTCTTATTAACGATCAATTCACCATGCTTCACTTTTCCATCAAACCCATAATGAAGCACCTGAACATATCGAAGATCAGATAACTTAACATTCTTATTCTTACGATAAGACTTCCCCGTAATCCTCTTTTCAATCTTTGGAGAAATCGTCTCATAAGTAAAACCCTTTTTATATGTATATTTTGAAGCCGCATTTGCTGACTTCTTCTGTAAACAAACTGGTACCGCAACCACAGTAAGTGCCGTCAATGCAATCAAAGTCTTTAATTTCCATTTTGAATTATTCATATCCATTCTTCCTTTCCAAATTTTGATTTCATTATAACATAGTTTTCCCCATCTGTAGAAAAAGAAACACACACCAAATTCCTCAGCAATCACTATCCATTTCTATGTATCACCATATATTCATATTCATCTATCCATATTCCCAATAACCTACAGCCAAGAATATTTTAAATAATAACTGCCCCGTGACCGTATGAGCTCGTCGGTGCTTAATGAGCAGTGATGATTTATCATCGATGTCGAATTTAGCATCCGCTACGTGCGAATCCGAATGGGTCACGGGGCAGTTATTATTTAAAATATTCATTGAAAGACTAAATTATTTACCATACACAACAAATTGATACTCAATATCAAAGTACGTCTCTTCTTCACTTTCTTTCACAAGTTTCCACTCTGGCATCTCATCCAGATTTGGAAAATAAGTATCAGCATCATAAGCAAAGTCTGTTCTTGTAACATACGCTTTATCACAGTATGGAAGCATCATACGATAAATACTCTCTCCACCGATAATAAAAATATCTTCATCTTTATATTCTTCAAGTTCATCTAATAATTCTTCCTTGCTTCCAACAACGATCGCTCCTTTGGCATCGTAGTCTTTATCGTGTGTTAAAACAATATTAGTTCTCTTTGGAAGCGGCATTCCATTTGGAAAGCTTTCTAAGGTTTTACGTCCCATAACAACAACTTTTCCTGTTGTCATCTGACGGAACATCTTCATATCATTGGGGATATGAACTAAGAGTTCATTATTCTTTCCGATTCCCCAGTTCTTATCTGCATTTACAATAAGGTTCATTTGTTTTCTCCTTCTTATATCGCAATTGGAATATCTTTGATCTGTTCTCCTGCCTGATAATCTTCGATCTTGAAATCATCTGTTGTAAATTCATAGAAATCTTTGACTTCTGGATTCAGTGTTACTTTTGGTGCAGGATATGTCTCTCGTTTGATCATTTCTTTAATGATCGGAATATGACGATCATAAATATGGGCATCTGCGATCACATGTACTAATTCTCCTGCTTCCATATCACATACCTGAGCCATCATATAAACTAAAGCTGCATACTGTACAACATTCCAGTTATTTGCTGCTAAAATATCCTGTGAACGCTGATTTAAGATTGCATTTAATGTCAGTTTATCATGTCCTGGCTTCTTTGTTACGTTAAATGTCACGCTGTATGCACATGGATAAAGATTCATCTCATGTAGATCCTGATGAACATAAATATTGGTCATGATCCTTCGGCTGTATGGGTTATTCTTAAGATCGTAGATCACACGATCTACCTGATCCATCATTCCCTCTTTGTATTGATGTTTGATTCCCATCTGGTATCCATAAGCTTTTCCAATGGAACCGTCTTCATCTGCCCATTCATCCCATACGTGACTCTTAAGATCATGAACATTATTTGATTTTTTCTGCCAGATCCATAATAATTCATCGATTGCTGACTTGATATATGTCTTTCTTAATGTCAGAGCTGGAAATTCTTTTGACAGATCATATCGGTTTACAACGCCAAACTGTTTGATCGTATACGCAGACTCTCCATCCGGCCAGTGAGGGCGGACTTTCTCGCCTTCTGTACTTGTTCCATTCTCTAAAATATCTTCGCACATAGATATAAATACCTGATCTGCATAACTCATTCTTTCTTATTCTCCTTTTCTTCTTCCTCACTATTTGTTGTAAGCATCTCAAATCTTCGTTTGAAAAATGCGATCTTACGGTCAAATACACCTAATCTGTATAAGTTGATCACAAACATTCCAAGGATCAGTGCCAGTAACATTCCGCCTAATCCTCCAAATTTCAGACCAACATAGATCAAAAAGATTGTTGTCAGCGCAGAAATTCCCATGCTGTCTCCCATCATCTTTGGCTGCAGAACCTGTTTTAACACTAAACAGATTGCGTACACGATCAGTAAGAGGATTGCTGTCTTGATATCGCCTGTGATCATCTTAAATATTGCCCATGGTATAATGACTGTACCTGTTCCAAGAATTGGAAATATATCGACAATTCCTACTAAAACAGCATAAATGAATGAATGTCCAATGCCTGCAACAAAAAATCCAATCCACAAAATTGCTATGATCACAACCATAATCTTTAACTGTGCAAAACAGTAGCTCACTAAAACTCCTACAGAATTCTTCATAAATACATCTATTTTATGTTTTACAAATCCTGGAATACATTTTTCATACCATGCAATGATCTTTTCTCGTTCTAGCGAGAACATATAAGCTGAAAATAACATAACGACAAGTCCCAAAAGTCCACTTGTCACACCTTTGGCAACTCCTCCTGCATGAGCTACCCCATAGTCTCCTGCAGATGTTGCTGCTTTCTTCAACAATTCTCCGATCGAACCACTCCACTGTTCAAACTGTTTTCCAAAGGAAAGTGGTAAAATACTTAAAAAATGTTCTATCTTCTTCTGGAAAATAATTCCCTGTCTCATAATTTCCTGTCTGATATCCGGCATATCTTGTACAAATCCGATGACCTGCAGTGCAATTCCTCTCACTGCAAAATACAAAACTGCAATGATTGCTGTTATAACAACTGCAATTAGTATCGCAGAACCAAATTTCTTCGGCAATTTTACTTTCTTCTCCAGATATTCAATCACTGGGTGTGCTATCATTGATATGATCCAACCAGCCACAAATGGCCACAAAAATGCCAGTGTCTTAGGCAATACAAAGATCAAAAGCAATGCTCCCGCGAGTATTACCAGTAATTCCATGATAATATCCAGATAAATCTCCCAACGTTTCATAATCGTATCACTCCTTGATGTAATTAGTATATCATTGAATTTTCATACCATTTTCCATCTCTTAAAGAACCATTATACGTTACAATCTCTTACTTGGCAATTCTAATCTCATCTTTCTCTCTGTCATAATAATATACATGATCTGATAAAATTTCTTCCCTATCCACAACGATACGATTTGTCTCTCTTACCATCCTGGCAAGTTCTTCTGGGGCTTTTGCATATTCATTATCTAATAAAATGATAACCTCATGAATGCTGCTTGGCAGAATATAAAGATCATGTTCCATATATTTTGCAAAATCCCTCAAAACATCTTTGTAAAGGATCACGGATGCTCCGTTCATATAATCTCCATTCGACATAACAAACAATGGAATCTCTTCTTCAATGATGTGAATTGGAAGTACAGACTGAATCTTTCTCATCACTGGTGGAAAAATCTTCTCTGTGTTCTCTCTAGCATCCTTCATCATCTGATCTTTTGAAATGCCCCACATCAAAAGTTCCTTGTTGCGGACTAATGCACTTGCCATTCCATCATGATTCCGGTACGCTGCCCATCTATAAGTCACTGCAAGATCTAAAAAGCGTTCATGTGGTGTATATTTGAGCAATTCCTTATTCTTCTCATAGTTAATGATCCTGTAGAACAGATTCTTTTTAATATACTCATAATCTGAAACTTTATCCTCATCAAGGTAAAATCCCACCTGGTGTCCCTGATAAACACTTGCGATCTCTCTCATCGTCTCTTCAATCGTCTGTCCTCTTAAATGAGTACGATAAAACGGTTCAAGATATAATACTGGAAGCAGATAATTCTTCTGCTCTCCGATCGATAATCCCATCATAGAAACCTGATTGTTTTTCTTAACCCTCTGTACCATAACCTTCTGATCTTCCATCTCTGGAAGATACTTTAAAATATTCTTCTCTACATACAAATAAAATTCTTTCTCGCTTAACATGGCTTTCTCCTTCCTGTTGGCCGAAAACTCATGCCATAACCCCTTAATTTCTTATTTTCCTCACTTGTTCTCGTATGTAAATTTTTTCCATATAATCATACAATATTTTCCAGTTAATTGCAAGAAAAAAAGAAATTTATTTTTCAAAATTCCTTTTCCCCCACAATGTCGCATTCTGCTTATAATAATTTTATTGTGCTGTAAATTCTTTTAGGAAATCAAGCAATGTTTCCATTTCTTTTCTTGTACCGATCGTGATTCTTAAATAATTATCGATTCTTGGCTGATCGAAATAACGAACATAAATCTTTGCTTTCTTCGCTGCTTCAAAAATCTCTTTAGCAGGAACACGCTCATGCGTAGCAAAGATAAAGTTTGCCTTAGAATCTGCAAAATTAAATCCGATCTTTCTCATTTCTATCTGGAACCATTCTCTTGTCTCAATAATTTTCTTTCTTGTCTCCTGAAAATATTCTTCATCTTCTAAAACAGCTGTTCCAAGAACGATCGATGGTTCATTCATTGTATAAGAATTGTAAGAATATTTGACATCGTTCATTGCTTTGATCAGTTCTTTGTTACCGATCGCATATCCGATTCGAAGTCCCGCTAACGATCTTGATTTAGAATATGTCTGAACGACTAATACATTGTCATATTTTCTTGTCAGTTCTTTTGCTGTGTCACCACCGAAATCAATATATGCTTCATCAACGATCACGACAACATCCTGGTTATGTTTGATGATATCTTCTACAACATCTAAGGATAAAAATGCTCCTGTTGGCGCATTTGGATTTGGGAACACAACTCCGCCATTTTCCGCATAATAATCTTCTTTCTGAATCTCAAATGCAGCATTGACTGCTTTCTTCTCATATGGAATTCCAAATAATTCTGCCCATACAGGATAGAAAGAATATGTGATATCTGGGAAGAAGATTGGTTTCTTGCCGTTGAAAAATGTCATAAATGCAACAGCAAGCACATCATCAGATCCAACTCCTACAAACACTTCTTCTTTATCAAATCCATGATAAGATGCAATTGCTTCTACCAGTTTGGTTGCTGCAGGATCTGGATATTTGCGAAGATTTTTGATCTCGCTCATCGCTTCCTTGATCTTCTCTGATGGTGGATAAGGGTTTTCATTTGTATTTAACTTGATCACACCTTCTTCTTTTGGTTGTTCCCCTGGTGTATAAGGCTCTACTTTTCGTACATTATCTCTCCAGCTTTTCATGAAAGTCTCCTTTATCTGTATTGGCTTATTTGCGGTAATCGTCGATCAGTTTCTTAAATAATGGAAGGGCTTTTTCAATACGTTCTGTTGGTACGCAGTATGAAATACGCACATAACCTGGGCATCCAAAGCTGTCTCCAGGCACGATCAGAAGATCGTATTCTTTTGCCTTTTCACAAAATGCATTAGCATCTTCTTCTAATGCTTTCGGGAATAAATAGAATGCTCCACCTGGTTCTACGCATTCATATCCCATGTCAACTAATGCATTGTAGAATAAGTCTTTGTTCTTCTGATAAATAGAAAGATCAGAAGTTAAATCTACACATTCTCCAACAACTTTCTGATACAGTGTTGGCACACAGACATAAGAAAGTAAACGTGCGGATGCAATAAATGCTGGCAGTAAATTATCAAAATCTTCTGCTTCATTTGGTGCTACAATATAACCTACTCGTTCTCCTGGCAGTGATAATGATTTACTGAAAGAATATGCAACTAATGTATTATCATAAAAATGTGGAACATATGGCACTTCAAATCCATCATATGCGATCTCTCTGTATGGTTCATCAGAAATGATATAAATACTGTGTCCGTATTCTTTTTGTTTCTTCTCTAATAATGCAGCTAATTTCTCAATTGTTTCTCTGGAATAAACAACTCCAGATGGATTGTTTGGAGAGTTAATGAGGATTGCTTTGGTATGCTCGCTGATCGTTTCTTCTAATTCTTCAAAATTGATCTGGAATGCTTTGGTATCTGCAGAAATAACTCTTAATTTACATCCTGCTCCCTGTGCATAGACTGCGTATTCCGGGAAATGTGGTGCAAATGTAATAATATCGTCTTCTGGTCCATCAACTAATGTCTTAAAACAGATTCCAAGGGCTGCTGCTGCTCCGATCGTCATAAAGATATTTGCTGCTGTATAATTTGTATCAAATCTTCGATTTAAAGATTTGGCAATATTTTCTCTTACTTCTAACACTCCGGCATTGCTTGTATATCCGTGGATATCCACTGGATCAGATGTCTTTAACAGACGAAGTGCTGTCTTATCAATTTCTTTTGGTGCTGGAACACTTGGATTTCCGATACTGAAATCAAATACATTCTCTGCTCCAACTTCTTTTGCTCTTTTCATTCCATATTCGAAAATATCACGGATAACGGAATGCTGTTTGGATAATTCTACTACTTCTTTTGATAACATGATCTGTTTCTTCCTTTCTTTGCCATTAGTTTTATTTTACAAAAAAATGCAGAAAATTACAACAATCCTCGCTGATTGCTGTAATTTTCACTTCATTTTATTTGCAGATCATTTTATTCATCTAAAGCATCTCTTAAGCTCTTTGTAAATTCATAAACTTTTTCAGGACTTTCTTCGCCATATTTGCTGATCAGTTTCACGATCGCACTTCCAACAATAACACCGTCACAGTAAGTACTCATTTTCTTCGCCTGTTCTGGGCCTGAAATACCGAATCCTACAGCACAAGGAATCGTTGCATTTTTCTTGATGATTCCAAAGAATTCGTCAAAATCTGTTGTAAATTCATTTCTTGTTCCAGTCACCCCAATAGATGAAACACAGTATAGGAATCCTTCCGCATCTTTTGCGATCTTAGCGATTCGATCATGTGAAGTTGGTGTTACCAGGCTGATATTATCAACGCCATGAGCTGTCGCAATTGGCTGAATCTCGTCCTTTTCTTCGTATGGCATATCTGGAACGATCACTCCCTGAACCCCGCATTCATTACAAAGCTCAAAGAATCTCTCTGTTCCAAAACGATAAATTGTATTGATATACATCATCATGACAAATGGTGTTTCTTTAATCTCTTCTCTTAATTCTTTCACCATCTGAAAAATACCTTTTAATGTTGTGCCACCTGCAAGAGAATGCTGGCTGGCTTCCTGAATGACAACACCTTCTGCGATTGGATCTGAGAATGGAATTCCGATCTCGATCACGTCAGCGCCTGCTTTTACCATCGCTCTGATATTTTCTTTTGTTGTCTCATATCCATAATCTCCAGATACAATGTAAGTTACTAATGCCTTTTGTCCATTCTTTTTTCGATTCTCAAATGTTTCTCTAATTTTCATCTAACTGCACTCCTCTGTATCTTGCTACCTGATAAACGTCTTTGTCTCCACGACCGGACAGACAGATCACGACTGACTGGTCTTTGCTCATTGTTGGAACGATATCCATGGCTGCTGCCACTGCATGAGATGATTCGATCGCTGGAATCACTCCTTCTGTTTTAGATAAATATTCAAAGGCTTTGACTGCCTGTTCATCTGTGATACTTACATACTCCGCTCTTCCGATTTCATGAAGATGTGCATGTTCTGGCCCGATTCCTGGATAATCAAGTCCCGCAGAAATAGAGTATACAGGATCGATCTGCCCTTCTTCGTTCTGTAAGAATAAACTCTTCATTCCATGGAAAATACCTTTGCTTCCTTTGGCGATCGTTGCTGCATGATCTAAGGTATCAATTCCACGCCCAGCTGCTTCTGCACCGATCAGTCTGACACTTTCATCTGGGATAAAATCATAGAACATTCCCATCGCATTGGATCCACCACCAACGCAGGCAAAAACTGCATCTGGAAGTTTTCCTTCGGCTTCTTTCATCTGTGCTTTTGTCTCTTCTCCGATGATCTTCTGGAAGTCACGCACCATGGTTGGATATGGATGAGGACCCATTACAGAACCGATGCAATAAAATGTTGTCTCAATATTTGTAGCCCAGTCTCTCATGGCCTCATTGATCGCATCTTTTAAGGTTCTTGTTCCGCTTTCTACCGCATGAACTTTCGCTCCAAGGAGTTCCATACGATAGGCATTTAAACTCTGGCGTTCCACATCTTCTACTCCCATATATACAACACATTCCATATCAAATAATGCTGCAACCGTTGCTGTGGCAACTCCGTGCTGTCCTGCACCTGTCTCTGCGATGATCCTTTTTTTGCCCATTCTCTTTGCTAGTAAGATCTGTCCTAATACGTTGTTGATCTTATGAGCACCTGTATGGTTTAAATCTTCTCGTTTTAAATATACTTTTGCCCCGCCAAGATCTTTTGTCATCTTCTCTGCGTAATATAAAAGAGATGGACGGTTTGCGTAATCTCTGTATAACTGACGTAATTCAGATAAAAATTCTGGGTCATTTTTATATTTTTCATAAGCCTCATTTAACTCATTTACTGCATTCATTACGATTTCTGGTACATACTGTCCACCATACTCTCCGAATCTTCCTATTTTACTCATGTCTTCCTCCTATTATCTGCATGATTTCTTTCATTTTTTTCAAATCTTTGTATCCATCCGTTTCGATCCCACTGGAAATGTCGATCCCATATGGATGAACTTTTTTTATGATTTCTTTTATATTGTTGCTGTGAAACCCTCCTGCAATGAAAAATGGTTTGCTGATTCCTTCTTTTGGAATCAAGTTATAATTCATTACTTTTCCAGTACCTCCATACATATCTTTTTCTTCTGTAAATGTATCCAGTAACAATTTATCGACTGGAAGCTTTTCAACTTCTTTGATATCGTTGGTATCCTTTACTCTGACAACTTTCCAGATTTCTTTATCTGTCTGTTGTTTTAACTGTTCAACGTAAGTATGATCTTCATCTCCATGTAACTGGATCACATCTAATGGAACTTGGTTTGCGATCTCTATGACTTTCTCAATTGTTTCGTTTACAAAAACTCCAACACTTAAGATATCCTGATCTAAATCTTGGTCAAATTCTTTTGCCTGCTGTCCTGTCACATATCGTTTGCTTTTCGGAAAGAAGATATAGCCGACTGCATCTGGTTTTACTTCATTTGCATATGCGATATCTTCTTTTCTTCTCATTCCACACATTTTTACTTTCATAAGCAACTCCGTAACTGTTCCATGGTTTCTTTGATATTGTCAGATCTCATAAATGTCTCACCGATCAGTACAGCATCGGCTCCCTGTTCTTTGACATTTTTCATATCATTTTCATCTTTCATTCCACTTTCAGAAACTAAGACGGCTTCATATGGAATGAGTGGTGCAAGTTTGCTTGTTGTATTGAGATCAACATCAAATGTCTTTAAGTTACGGTTGTTGATTCCAATGATGTCACATCCACATGCGATAACTTTCTTTAATTCTTCTTCGTTATGAACTTCTACCAGACAATCAAGGTCTAAGCTTTTTGCCAGATCATAAAATTCTTTGATCTTTTCTTCGGAAAGAATAGCTGCGATCAAAAGAATCGCATCAGCTCCGAGCACCTTTGCTTCGTAAATCTGGTATTCATCAAAAATAAAATCTTTTCTTAACATTGGGATATTTACTTTTGCTCTGATATCTGCAAAATATTTGCTGCCACCTTTGAAATAATGTTCCTCAGTTAAGCAAGAAATCGCTGCTGCACCTGCCTCTTCATAGGCGATCGCTGTTTCCACCGGCCGAAAATCTTCTGCGATCACACCTTTGGATGGGGATGCTTTTTTGACTTCTGAGATCACGGATAATCCAGATTCCTTTAAGGCTTCTTTAAATCCATGATTTTTATTCTTGGAATTTAACGCCATTTCCTTCATATCTTGTGGCTCAATATTATCTTTTTCTCTCTGTAATTGTTCTTTTCGCTTTTCTACGATATCATCTAAGATCATATTTCACCTCATCTATCTTGCATTTGTATATGCAATAAACTGTTCTAATTTCTCATTTGCTTTTCCAGAATCGATCATCTTGGCTGCTAATTTCACCCCGTCTTTGATCGTTTCTGCTTTTCCGATCGTGTAAAGAGCTGCTCCTGAATTTAATAAAACGATGTCTCGTTTTGCTCCCTGTTCCTTTCCAGTTAAGATATCTTTTGTGATCACTGCATTTTCATCGGCTGTACCACCGACGATATCTTCTTTCTTCGCAAGTGTGAATCCTAATTTTTCTGGATCGATCGTATATTCTTTGATCTCATCTCCATTGATCTCACAAACACTTGTTGTAGATGAGATTGAGATTTCATCTAATCCGTCATCTCCGTAAACGATCATAGCTCTCTTCACTCCAAGATTCTTCATAACATCTGCCATCGGACGAACTAGCTCTTTTTCATAAACTCCAAGTACGATATAGTTTGTCATTGCTGGGTTTGCTAAAGGCCCTAAGATATTAAATACAGATCTGACTCCAAGCTGTGCTCTGACTGGCCCTGCATATTTCATGGAACCATGATGTGTCTGTGCAAATAAGAACGCTGCTCCAACTTCATCCAAACATTCCTTACTTTCTTCTGATGTTAATCCGATCTTTGCTCCCAAAGCTTCTAAGACATCGGCTGCACCGCTCTTTGAAGATACGCTTCGATTTCCATGTTTTGCAACTTTAGCTCCTGCTGCTGCGATCACAAAGGATGATGTGGTGGAAATATTAAAGCTGTTTGCAAGGTCCCCACCAGTTCCTACGATATCGATCGCTTCTGTTTCTTCTGGAACGATCGCTGCTTTAGCTCTCATAACTTTCGCAAATCCTGTGATCTCTTCTGGTGTTTCATGATTCATCCGAAGACCTGTTAGGAAACTTCCCATCTGTGCGTCAGTCGCATTTCCTGACATGATGCAGTCCATCGCTTTATAAGCTTCTTCTTCTGTCAAATGATTTCCTTCTACGATCTTTGCTAAAAATGGTTTTAATGTTTCTTGATTGACTGCGCTCATAGTTTCCTCCTTTGTAGAATCTCCAAGTCTGATTCCTGCGATGTTTGTTAAAAAATTTTCTAAGATCTTCATTCCCATTTCGGTTAAGATGGATTCTGGATGGAACTGAATTCCATAAACCGGATATTCTTTGTGGCACACTGCCATGATCTGTCCTTTTTCATCTCTTCCGATGATTTCTAATTTATCTGGGATTGTTTCGTCGTCAATGATCAGTGAATGATATCTTGCGGCATATATTTTATCTTCTAATCCTTCGAATAAAGGATTTTTATTATCAATTGTGATCTCGCTCATTTTTCCATGCATCAATTCTTTTGCTGGAACAACTTTTCCACCATATACTTCTCCAATCGCCTGATGTCCTAAACAGATCCCTAAGATTGGGATATCTTTTCCAAATGTTTTGATCACATCTTTTGAAATTCCAGCACTATCTGGATATCCAGGTCCTGGGGAGATAACAAGTGCTTCTAGGTTTTGTAAGTTTTTGATCTCTTCAATTGTGATCTCATCATTTCGTACCACCTGAATCTGTGGATACAAAGATCCGATATACTGATATACGTTATAAGTAAATGAATCATAATTATCTATCATTAAAATCATAACTTTGCTGCCTCCTTCACTGCATTTACAACAGCTAATGCTTTATTCTTTGTCTCCATAAATTCTTTTTCTGGAACGGAGTCGTTGACGATTCCAGCTCCTGCCTGTACATATCCTTTTCCATCTTTAAATACAACTGTTCGGATTGCGATACAAGTATCAATATTTCCATCAAATCCAAGATATCCGACGGTTCCACCGTAAACACCTCGTTTTTTGTTTTCCAGCTCATCGATGATCTCCATCGCTCTTACCTTTGGCGCTCCAGATAAGGTTCCTGCTGGTAGAACGCTCATCAATGCATTGATTTGATTTTCGTCATCTCTTAATTCTCCCTGTACATCACTGACTAGATGAGTGACTTTGGAATATTTCTCAACTGTCATAAAGTTTTTGACTTCTACTGTTCCGAACTTGCTGACTTTTCCAACATCATTTCTTCCAAGATCGACTAGCATTGTGTGTTCTGCTCGTTCCTTTGGATCATTGACTAACTGTCTAACCAACATATCGTCTTCTTCTTTTGTCTTTCCTCTTGGAACCGTTCCTGCGATCGGCTTGGTTGCTACGATTCCATTTAAGACACTGACTAGCTTCTCTGGAGAAGCTCCGACGACCTGATAGTCGATGAAATCGAAGAAATAAAGGTATGGAGATGGGTTTGATGTTCTTAAGCATCGGTAAACATCAAATGGATCAACGTCTGTATCTATCTCAAATCTCTGGGATAATACGACCTGGAAAATGTCTCCGTTTTTAATATATTCTTTGGCTTTCTTTACATTTGCTTCGTATTGTTCTTTTGTAAGATTTGATACCACTTTGGCTTTTGCTGGTGTGAATCTATCTTTGGAAAGTGATACCGGGCGTTCCATCTTGTGAAGGATCAATTCTGCTTTGTCTTCTAATTCTTCGTATTTCTGTTTTATATTATCTCCTTTATGAATGTTCTGAATGATCACGGCTTTGTTTGCTAAATGATCGAATGCAATGATCTCATCGTACATGCATAAGTGGCACTCTGGCATATTCAAGTCATCTTCTGGAACATTCGTTAATTTCTTTTCCACTTGACGGATCATGTCATATCCAAAATACCCGATCAGTCCACCTGTTAACTTTGGATAATCTTCCATCACTGGAGATTTGTATTTCTCGATCAGATCACTTAGGTACCTCATCTGGAATTCTTCTTTCTGTTTCACTCCATTGACTTCTAATTCTTTTCCAGAAATTTTAATCTCTGATCTTGGATTGATCCCGATGAAAGAATATCTTCCCCACTGGTCTTTATTTTCCACACTCTCAAGCATGAAACATGGGGTTCCTTGTTTTCTTAATGCCTGAAACATACGAATCGGTGTCATGTAATCAGCCAGCACTTCGTAAAATACAGGTACCATCTGATAATCTTTTAATAGTTCTTCAACTTCGTTTAATGTCGGATATAACATATCTTCCTCCTGATCAAAATATATCGCCATAGTTTATTTCATAGTTTATATATCTGCAAACTATGAATTATATATAGAACCGTCTTGCATGAGCAGTGCCTTTGTTCATATTTTAGGAAACACGAAAGAATCCTACTTTGTAGATTTCCTATGAAATAAAAAAGGCCCATCGTTCCTATTGCTAGGGACGATAGACCGTGGTGCCACCCATATTTAAGAAATATCTTCTGGTTTCCTTATCTTCTTAAAATATCTTAGAAAATATTCCTCCTCACTTAAGATACTCCGCTGATCTGTAATGATCAAAGCTTTTATATCTCGTTCCCGTAACGTGGGATAACGGCGACAGTTACTAAGTTTCATAAACAGTTCTCTGTGCTCCTCACAAATCCATTCACTTATCACATATCTATGACCTTCCAGCAACCGGTCACTCTCTGTAAGATTGTTTGATAAATTACTTACTTTTGTTCATCGGATTTATCACTTTAATTTGTTAAATATTTTTCTATTATTATATGGGTTGATATTTTATTTGTCAAGAATTTTCTGATTATATTTTTAATTTGTTGAAAATTCTCATATTTTATTTTTCTAATTCCTCAGTTTCAATAATAAATTTCACACTACCTTTCGTTCCACTAGCCTTCTTAGTAAATGTCTGATAATTCTCTCCTTCATCCATCACCGCATCAACTCTGTCTAAGATATCTTTCGCATCATCATTGATCGTATTGACAAGTTTATCAATTCCGTCTTTTCTGTAAGTCAACATTCCTTCATTTAATGTAACCGCACCATTTTTCAATGTTGCAATTCCTGTGGACATCTGTCCCATTCCGTTATCTAATGTTGATGCACCTTTGCTTAATTTCTTAGCTCCGCTTGCTGCTGTCTTTGTTCCGTTATTTAATGTTTTGGCTCCTGCATCTAACTTCTTAATGGATGCTGTCAATGTCTTAGATGATTTCTTTAACTGTCCAGTTCCTGCTGCCACTTCTTTTAATGCTGCTTCTAATTTGGCTGTAGATGTCTTTGTAGTTGATAGCAGGTTCTGAATCTGTGTCAGGCATCCTGCCACAATTTTCAAATCACTTTTTGTCTGTGTCAGATTTTGCCCAATTGCTGTTGCATCATCTCCTATAGATCCTGCTTTCGCACTGATTGAACTGATGGAACCTTGCAGTGACGTAACATCTTTGCCTAAAGAATCTGCTACTTCTTTTAATGCCGTTTTTTCATCCTCTGACATTGTACTGGAATTAGCCACTAATGCCTTAATTGTTCCTTCCTGTGTTCCTACATCAGTTGCTGTTTTTCCAATCTCTTTAGCAATTAATGGGAAATCATTTTGTAATGTTGATTGCATACTATACAAATGTTTTTGTACACTTGTTAATTGTGTTGTAATATCTGACTGTGCATTCTGTAAGTTTTCCTGTAATTTTGCCTGCTCACTTGCACTTGGTGTGCTGTTCTGCAGTTCCTTAATAATCTGTCTGACACCGCTGTCTAATTTAGCTGTTGAAGATGGTAATGCACTTGTTCCCTGTGCTAACTGGCTTGTTCCACTCTTTAATGCAGAAGAACCATTTACCAGTTTATCCAAACCGCTTGCTAACTGTTTTGTGCTGACAGCAATCTGCTTGCTTCCTGATTTTAATTTACTAGATGCTGTGACTAATTTCTCAATTCCTTTAACTAATTTCCCAGATCCATCACATAATTTGTCTGTTGCATTTTCAAGGTCCTTTAAGGAATCCGTCAGTTCACTTAAATCTCCTGCATCATCTAAGCCGAATTCGGATAGTGTATCAGAATTAGCAACTGTTGCTGTGACTGTCATCTGGAAATCTTCTACATCCGCTGTGATCTCAAAGTCTTCTGGAATATCGAAGTTTGATCCGATGCTTGTATTCTTAAGATTTAAGCTGTCGGATAGTCCTGGCATTGCAACTCCGATAACAATATGTTTGCTGCCATCAGAGATCACTTTTCCATTTGTTACTTTGACATTGGAAAAATTATCCGTATTTAAGATTGCTGCTGTGATCATTGTAAATGGTGTATAGATCGTTGTCTGTTTTCCATTGATCGTCTTTGTCACTTCGGAATGGTTTTCATATTCATAATGTATCTTTACTTTTCCAGATTTACCGATCAGATCTTTTGGTTTGATTTCTTTTCCGTCCAGATAATACGTGACTTTCATAGATACTGGCAGATTCTTATCACTACTTCCCTGATAGTAAATATCATTTCCGTTGGCATTCCATGTAATGTTATGTTTCTTTCCTTGTTGGTATGTTTCGTTTCCTTTGACATTCTCAACATCTGTAAGGTCAGTGGCATCTTTGATCTTTGCTTCTCCTGAGAAGTTCTTTAACCAGTCACTGACGATCACTGTTTTTTCTTTTCCATTTGCATCTGTTTTTACATAGACTGTTTCTTCTTTATCTGCAGTGGACTCGCTAGCTGCTACCGGAACTGCTGCCGGGATTGTAAGAGCTGCCGCAAGGAACATTGCTAATGCTTTTGATAATCTTTTTTTTCTCATAACAATCGCTCTCCTATTCTAAATGCCCCATTTTGAGGGTTGTTTTACAAATTAATTTGTCAAATATCATAAACATTGCCGGCAGAATAAAGATTACGGCAACGGTACTGATCACGGCTCCTCGTGCAAGTAAGGTACAGATTGCACTGATCATATCGATGTTTGAATAAATCGCAATACCGATCGTTGCTGCGAAGAAACTTAATCCACTGGTGATGATAGACTGCATGGATGTTTCATGCGCAATACGGATCGCTTCCATTTTCTTCTTGCCATTCATACGTTCCTTCTGGTAACGGCTTGTCATCAAGATCGCATAGTCAACCGTTGCTCCTAACTGGATCGTTCCAATAACGATACTTGCAACGAACGGCAGTGATAATCCCGTGTAATATGGAACCGCCATATTAACACAGATTGCAAATTCGATCACGGCAACCAAAATTACTGGTAAGGAAATGGATTTAAATACGATCAGGATGATCACAAAGATTGCCGCGATCGAAGCAATATTTACATTTCTAAGGTCAACATTGGTGACAGTCTCCAAATCGTTCATCAATGGTGCTTCCCCAATAACCATTGATCCTGGACTGTATTTCTTCACAATCTTGTTGATCTGATCAATCTGTTTATTAACCTGTTCGGTTGCTGATTTGTAATTGGAACAGATAAACTGCATCTCATATTCATCACTTTGTAACATCTCTTTCATAGAAGACGGGATCATATCAGATGGAATACTTGAACCGATCACAGAGTTCATTCCGAGACACCATTCAACGCCATCGACTTTATCGATCTCTTTCTGCATACTGCTTAATTCCTTCTGGCTCATACCGTTCTTGATCATGACCATATGAATGTTACTCATTCCAAATTCATCACTTAACTTCTTATTTGCCACATTACTTGGCAAACTCTGTGGAAGTGATTTATCAATATTATAGTAGATCTCTGTATGATTATTTCCATAGATTGCTGGGAAAATCATAATCAAAAATACGACGATCGTTGCTTTATAATGCTTTGTAATAAAATGTGATGCATTCGTTAAATCTGGCATCAAAGAACGATGGTGTGTCTTCTCGATCAATTTATCACAGATCAGTATCAGTGATGGTAAAACAGTCACACAACAGATAACTCCGATGATAACACCTTTCGCCATAACAATCCCTAAGTTAGCTCCTAATGCAAATGTCATAAAGCACAATGCAAAGAATCCAGCAACCGTTGTAACAGAACTTCCTGTGATAGACTTAAATGTATTGGAAATCGCATGTGCCATGGCACGTTCTTTATCATTTTCAAATCTGATCTTATTACTCTCATAGCTATGAAGTAGAAAAATCGAGTAATCCATCGTAACTCCCAACTGCAAGATCGCAGTCAATGCCATTGTAAGATAAGACACATCACTTAGGAAAATATTTGTTCCTAGATTATAAAGGATCGCCATTCCGATACTTAACAGGAATAAAAAGGCAACCGCAAAGGATTCCATCGTAACAAATAATACGATCAGTGAAAGTACTGCTGCGATCGTAACGTAAATTGGAATCTCCTGCATAACCAGGTTCTTGATATCTGTAACTACCCCGGACATACCACTGATAAAACACTGTTTTCCAACAATCTTACGCATCTGCGTGACTGCTTCCATCGTGTTATCAGATGATGTCGTTTCTTTAAACATTGCGATCATCATGGTTGCGTTCTTATTAAAGAATATTTTCCTTACTTTCTCAGGAAGCATTTCTTTTGGAACGCTTAGATCTGCGATATCATCATACCAGATGATCTTGTCAACGTGATCGACTTTCTCTAGTTTCTGTTTTAGCTTCTGTACGTCATGAAGATTCATATCTTCAACGATGATCATCGAATAAGCTCCGGCCCCAAACTGATCTACCATGATATCTTGCCCCTTCACCGTCTCTAATGAGTCTGGAAGATAACTTAAAATGTCATAATTGATCCTTGTCTTCACGATTCCGATCGTTGATGGAATCAGTAAAATGAAAGCCAGGAAGACGATGAATTTTCGATGATGTACTAACTTCTTTGCAAATTGTATCATAGCATCCTCCCATTTCTAATTCTGACGAATAGTCATTTTCAACCTATCTATGTTATACGCCAAAAATGACCAAAAGTCAATAAAATTGATAAATCTTTTTGACTTTTGGTCATTTTTTAGTTATACTAGAGAAAATGAGAGGAGAGATCGCCATGAAAAAGGTCGAATTAAATAAAAAGAAAAAACAAGATGCCCTTTTAAATACAGCTTATCATCTGTTTACAGAGAAGGGATTTCAAAAGACCTCCATCTCCGATATCGTAAATGAAGCGGGTGTTGCAAAAGGTACTTTTTATTTGTACTTTAAAGATAAACTAGATATCCGCTATAAACTGATTGCAAAGAAATCAGCGGAAGTTTTTAAACATGCTTATCAGGAACTTCAAAAACAGTCTATTGATAACTTTGAAGATAAACTAATCTTTATTGTTGATCAGGTCATTGAATCATTGAATGACAGTCCTACACTTTTAAAACTGATCTCTAAGCATCTAAGCTGGGGAATGTTTAAGAACTCTTTAGTAGAACCAATTGATGATGCCCAACGAAATATTTACGATATATATATGGATCTTTTGAAAAATTCCGGTTATGAATTTGATCATCCAGAGGTTATGATCTATATGATCATCGAGATAGTTGCTGGTTCATGTTATAATGTAATCTTAACAAAGGAACCCGTACCAATTGATGAATTAAAGCCTTATTTATATCAGTCAATTCGGTTGATCATTAAAAATCATATTATTTCATAGCATCATTTTTAACCTTTTGAGAATACCACAGATTGAGCATTCATCTGTGGTATTCTCTTTGTTTATGAAGTTTTAATGGCATTATCCTATGTAATCTATAATGATCTTCGCTGCTTTTTCTATTCCAGTTCTTGCAGAATTGATCATCAGATCATAATTACCTGGATCTCCCCATTTTTGTTTTGTGTAATAGTTATGATAAGAAGATCTCTCCCAGTCTGTCTGCTTGATCATCTTCTTGGCCTGTCGTTCACTGACTCCTTCTGTCTCTACTAACCGTTTGATACGATCTTTTACTGGACTGTGGATAAAGAAGCTGTAGCAGTTTTCATGGTCTTTCAAAACCACATCTGCGCATCTTCCAACAAAGATACAAGAATCATGTTCTGATGCTAATTCATGAATCACCTTTGCCTGAATCATAAATAGTTTCTCTGGTGTCATGATCTCTTCCGTTTCAACACCTGGGAATCTATGTCCGATCGGTACGTTTAATATGTGACTGTAAGTTGCACTTTCTTCGTGGTTCTTTACAAATTCTTCAGACATATCACTTTCTTTGGCAACACGGGAGAGAATTTCTTTGTCATAGAATGGAATTCCTAATTTCTCTGACAGAAGTTCTCCTACTGCCCTTCCACCGCTTCCGTATTCTCTGGAAATGCATATGATCGTATTTTTCTTCATATGTAACACCCCTTTTCTTTTAATCCTTGGTGTCTCAAGTACTGTTTTCCTTTTAATACAATTTTATCACATATGATGAAAATTTACTATCTATACTATCTTATTTTTATCCAACTATTAATTCTGCTTCCTTACGATCGCATACTCATCATCCATCTGGAAATAAGGGCAATCCCAGTCGCTGTAACTCATGAATCTTGCCATTTCATCTTCATCTAAATTAATGTCGCATACATAATATTCATAATCTTCGTCATATACATAATTACTGCAGTATTCACATCCTGCACTTTTTTTCTTTGCCATATTTGTTTCCTTTCTTCGTATTTCTTCTATATCTAATCTAATACTTTTATTCTTCCGTGTCCAATTTAATACTTTTCAAAATCTCTGCAAATTCCAATAAAGATTTGCATTTTCCAAACAGCAATGCATCTACTTTGCTTGTATCCTGTACGATATCTGGGATCATCACTGGATTCATTCCTGCCCCGTGTGCAGATCTGATTCCATTGATTGCATCTTCTAATGCGATTGCATCCTTTGGATCTACTTTTAGCTGTCTGCATGATTCTACATAAATATCCGGTTCAGGTTTTCCATGTTCGATCATCTCTCCTGTTATGATAGAATCAAAATAGTGCGTAATCTGTTCTCGTTCAAAATTATCGAGTGCATGTTCTCTTGTTGAAGATGTTGCTACTCCAATTTTTAAATTCTTTTCTTTTAACACTTCCAAAATCTCATGCAGTCCTTTTTTTGCTGGTATCCCATCTTTTGCCAGATCATAATATGCCTTTCTGTATGTCTGTAAAAATTCATCAAATGGAAAATCATTTCCGTAATGTTCAAGAAAATATTTCTTTCGGTTCGTAAGATTGGTTCCTAATGTATTTACTATATTATACCCTAATGGTCCGTATCCAAGTTTCTCTCCTGCGATATCCCAAGATTTCTGTACGTAGTGTTCGCTGTCAAACATTAAGCCATCCATATCAAAGACAACTGCTTTGATCGTTTTTAACTTTTCAAGATCCATCGTTTCATTTCCGCCTTTCTGTCTGGTCATTTTCTTATGATACCACGGATTTTGTTAGATTTCATCTTGTTTACAAAAATATATCAGACTGTTATCATTATTTTGCAGGAATAAAATTTTCTGCTTTATCTTAAAGGAGGAATTATTTATGAAATCATCATCAGATTTAAGATCTATGTTAAAAAATATCGACCGGAAAGGATATCCGGCATATAAAGGAACTTATGGAATTTATGATTTTGGAAATTATTATTTATCGATCGATCATGTACAGGGGGATCCTTTTGCATCACCATCGAAATTAAGTATTGAAGTTAAAGGGAAAAAAGCTGGATTCCCTGCTGAATTTTATAATGCAAAATACAAACGCATTGCTCTTTGCGATCACCTGACTCGTCTGTTTTATAATGCTTTATCCAAAATATCTTTTCGTGCAAAAGGTTCTGGAAAAAGTGGGTTATTTTCTATCAGCAAATGTGGACAGGAAGTTTTGGAACGAACTGCCTGTACGATCAATCCTTCAAATGGAGATATTTCTATTCATTTTGAAGCCGGTTTCCCTGCAAATGGTCGAACTGTCAATGGACGTGAATTATCTAAAATGTTATTTGACCTTCTGCCTTCCTGTGCAATCTCTTCATTGTTTTATAAAAATATAGATCAAAAAGCCTTGAAATCTGCGATTGATCTATCTGAAGATCAATATAATATCCGAACAAAACTAGATTCTATGGGACTTGTTGCATTTATTGCAGATGGTTCTATTTTGCCAAGAGAAAGCGGAGTTTCACAAAGGCCTATGAAACATTGCGTTGCTTTTAAATCTCCTGACAGTTATCGTGTATCCTTTGATCTTCCACATCATGGGAAAATTACTGGTATGGGAATTCCAAAGGGTATTACTTTGATCGTTGGTGGAGGTTATCATGGAAAATCAACGTTACTGAAATCTTTAGAACTTGGTGTCTATGACCACATCAAAGGAGATGGCCGTGAATTTGTGATCACTGATCCTACCGCCATGAAAATACGTGCCGAAGATGGCCGAAGCATTACAAATACGGATATTTCCATGTTTATCAACAACCTTCCAAACGGAAAAGATACGATATCTTTCTGTACCGAAGATGCCAGTGGAAGTACCTCTCAGGCTGCAAATGTAGTGGAAGCGATCGAAACTGGTTCTTCTTTATTTTTAATTGATGAAGATACAAGTGCTACTAACTTTATGATCCGTGATGAATTGATGCAACGAGTGATTCTTCGTGATCAGGAACCGATCACTCCATTTATTGAACGTGTCAGAGAATTGTATGAACGATATGGTATTTCCTCTATTATTGTAGCTGGAAGCTGCGGTTCTTATTTCCACCCAGCAGATCATATTATCCAGATGGATCAGTATATGCCAAAAGATATTACAATGATTGCAAAAGAAGCAGCCAAGGATTTCCCTATAGTGTCACTTCCTGAAAACAAACATCCTGATCCTTGTTTTGACCGATGTTTTAAAGCTGGAAATGATCTGAAAAAAGATCGGAGAATTAAAGTGAAAACTCTTGGAAAGGATGCCTTTTCTATTAATAAAGAAACTGTAGATCTTCGTTATGTGGAACAGATTATTGACAGTGAGCAGACTGCTGCTCTGTCTTATGCTTTGTTATATGCGAAATTGCATTTAATGGATGGAACAAAGAATCTTCGCCAGATTATTGATGAATTGATGAAATTAATTGATACGAAAGGCTTAGCTGCTTTGCTTAATTGTAAATATGTCAATACAAACCTTGCTGTGGTTCGGAAACAAGAGATTATGGCTGCAATTAACAGGTATCGAAACCACTAGAGATGTGCATGTTAAACGGTATTGGCTAATAATTTTTGTATTCGCTGACAAAAGATTTTCTTTCTTACGAGGACCTCCATGAGACTGGTAGCTTCTTTTTTATGTCGTTATCATCATGGAGGTTTTTATCAGTCTATTTATGAAATATCTTGGCTACAAACCTTGCTTTTTTATACAAATATGTCTTGCACATCCCATGGGATCAGGATCTTGTTCCAAGAATGAAGCGGGATACCAGACTTCCTCAGCTTCTTTCGATGAAACTGTGCCGGAAACTTTTAAACTGCAGGCAGTATATTTCGAAGCTTCGGGGACAATATATGCTGAATTGAGAAAAGAAGAATTAGATGGGAAATATGAAAGGAACAGCGGAAGTTACTGATAAAACAGTCAATTTTTGATAAAACGAAGGAGATAGCGAATGATTGAAACCCCATACAATATTATTTTCCATACACACCACCTCAAATTTTCCAATCTTGTGAATTGTCCACTCTATAGACTTCAGCTATATGATAAAAAATAAATAAGCAACCGAACACGATGCATTGGAATTTTGCCATATTTTGAACAAATTCGCAGCCCAATTGGACGAATGTCTGAGCTTCAAAGATTTTTGTCTTAAACAAAACTTCAAAGCGAGTTTTCGTAGGAAATTGGGCGGATCAGCGATTTGTTCAAAATATGAGCAAAATTCCACCGCATCGCGTTCAGTTGCTTATTTATTTTTTATCATATACTCGAAATCTACAGTTGGCCAACCAACTCACAAATTAGAATTTAAAGTAAGTTATCAGCCAATTCTTCCATAGTCTTAACATTCTCATCATTCATCGTAGACTTGATCGTAACAACAGGATCAACGATCTCAATATTCTTAAATCCTTCTACGATACCCTTCATAATCTTCGCAGCCATTGGTGCCCAAGATCCATTTTCCATGAATGCTACTTTACGTTTCTGATAGTTCTTAGCTTTTAAGTGATGTAAGAAGTCTTCCATGCATGGGAAGATTCCTGCATCGTATGTTGCTGCTGCTAATACGAGTCTGTCATAGCGGAAAGCATCTTCGATCACTTCTGCCATGTCATCTCTTGAAAGATCTGCTACTACGACTTTTGGAGCTCCTTTTGCTTCTAAGATCTCTGCTAATTTCTTTGCTGCAGCTGCTGTATTTCCATGGATAGATGCGTATGCGATCAGAATTCCTTTATCTTCTGGTTCGTATTTGCTCCATGTATCATATAATCCGATATAATATCCAAGGTTTTCTTTTAAAATTGGTCCGTGTAATGGACAGATGATCTCGATATCTAATCCTGCTGCTTTCTTTAACAGATTCTGTACCTGTACTCCGTATTTACCACAGATGTTAAAGTAATAACGTCTTGCTTCACATGCCCAGTCTTCATCTGCATCTAAAGCACCGAATTTACCAAATCCATCTGCTGAGAATAAGATCTTCTCTGATGTTTCGTAAGCTACCATAACTTCTGGCCAGTGAACCATTGGTGCCATAACAAACTGTAATGTATGTGATCCAAGAGATAATGTATCTCCTTCTTTTACTACCACTTTACGTCCTTCTAGATCGAATGCGAAGAACTGAGGGATCATATTAAATGTCTTGGCATTACCAACAATCTGTGCTTCTGGATATTTTTCTGCTAATACCTGTAAGCTTGCTGCATGGTCTGGCTCCATATGAGATACTACAATGTAATCTACATTTCTTCCCTCTAATGCTTCTTCTAAGTTTGCAAGCCATTCATCTGTCTTGCGTGCATCTACAGTATCCATAACGGCTACTTTCTCATCTAAGATTACATAAGAGTTATAAGAAACACCGTTTGGTACTACATACTGGCTCTCAAATAAGTCAATATCATGATCATCTACACCAATATATTTTACTGAATCTGTAACTTTAATATCTTTCATTGTATTACCTCCAAAATAAGATTGTTTTTATTTTAACTGTTCTTACTATAACATAGTTTTATGGAAATATCTAGTAGTAATAGTTACTGTTTTTAATACAATTTACACTTATTTTATAAAACTTTCCCATAAAACAAAATAACATTCTGAGTCATAAAATAATTATGTTCTACTCAGAATGTTATTTATCTTACTTTAATGCTTCATATACTTACTAACTGCATGATTATCTATGCATTGAGAAGCTATCCATATCATAACGTTTTAAGTTGTCTGTGATCTTACGATCGTCTGCGGATTTGATCAGATTTTCTCTGACTTTACGTGCTTTGATGATCTCTTCGTTACGGCTTGGTCCACCAACGCATCCGCCTTCGCATGCCATACCTTCGATGAAGTCTTCTGGTAATCTTCCTCTCTGTAAGAACATTAATGCTTTCTTACATTCTGCTGCTCCGTTGGCTTTGCATACTTTGATATCTTCGTTCTGTTCTGTTTCTTTCATGTATTCTAATACAGAATCTGTAACTCCACCAGAGTTTCCATAGAATTTACCGAATGTTGTAGCATCCTGGTATGTATTCTCTGCTGGTTCTAATTCTACGTCTTTTGCTTTCAGGATTGCTAAGATCTCGTTGTAGTTTAATGCGTAATCTGCATTTCCTTCGATCTTCTGATCTGCTACTTCTGACTTCTTAGCTACACATGGTCCAACGAATACTGTGACAGCTTCTGGATCTTTTGCTTTGATCATTCTTGATACTGCACACATTGGAGATACTGTTGTAGAAATAAGATCTGCAAGATCTGGATAATGTTTGCGGATCATATTTACGAATCCTGGGCAACATGAAGTTGTTCTCTTCTCACCATTTCTGTAAGCTTCTAACCATTCTTCTGCTTCGCTGCATGTTGTCATATCTCCACCTAAACCTGCTTCGATAAGATCTTCAAATCCAGCTTTCTTTACTGCCTGTCTCCAGCTTTCCATTGTAATGTCTTTTCCGAACTGTCCTTCTGTTGCTGGTGCAAGGATCGCATAGACTTTCTTACCTGCTTTTAAGTCTGCGATTACATTTGTGATCCATGTCTTTGTTCCGATCGCACCGAATGGACATTTTGCTGCACACTGTCCGCAACGGATACATTTTTCTTCATCGATCACTGATACTCCGTATTCATCATAAGAAATTGCGTCTACTGGACAGCTGTCTTTACATGGTCTTGATACATGAGCGATCGCATTGTATGGACAGGCTTTCGCACACATACCACATTCTTTACATTTCTGAGAATCGATTCTTGATCTTGTATGTCCTGGTTCGATTGCTCCGAAACGACATGCTTTGATACAGTCTTTTCCAAGACAGTTCTGACAGTTGTTTGTTACAACATAGCTTGAGATTGGACAGTCTGCACATGCAGATTTGATCACCTGCACGATATTTCCATCGTCTTCTGCTCCTGGAGCTTTTCCCTCTGCTAAACGGATTCTCTGTCTTACGATTTCTCTCTCTTTGTAGATGCAGCAACGGAATGTTGGTTCTGGTCCTTCGATCATCTTCTCTGGAATGTGATCGCGTTCTTCTTCTAATGTTCCTTCAAACGATGCCTTTGCTACTAAATACAGTACATCTTTTTTCAGATTCTGAATGCTTGTTACATCATACATAATAGTTTACCCTTCCTTATAAAACACTTAACTAAAACACCCTAGATATTGTTATTTTTTTATCTATGTGCATTATAACAAATATTTTCTTTTTTCTCTACAATGCTTAAAGAAAAGTACAAAAAATATGCAATTTTTTTAATATTGTACAATTAACAATTTCTTATCAGAAACATTGTCCGTACATTGCATACAATCATTGTTAAAAGCAAGACATAATTATCTGAAAATTATTCTCATTATAGCTTCAGGTTATGGCAAACTGTTATTTATAGTTATTTCACTTTCTTATTTATATTTGATATTCTATATAATATTAGTAGGCAAATAATAAAATATTTAATATAGAAAGGATTTATACTTATGAGACCTTACAGATATGATATCGTTGGTAGTTTTTTACGACCAGATTATTTAAAAGATGCACGTACGGAATATGCAGAGGGGACTTTATCTGCTGACCAGTTACGTGAAGTGGAAGATAAAGCGATCAAAGAATTAGTTGAAAAAGAAAAAGCTGCTGGATTAAAAGCAGTGACAGACGGAGAATTAAGACGTCGTTACTGGCATCTTGATTTCCTTGCTTCTTTAGTTGGGGTTGAAGAGATCAAAGCAGATCACTGGTCTGTTGCTTTTAAAGGACATCAGCCAAAAGCTGCAACTCTTGAGATCGTTGATAAAGTTGATTTTGATGAGAACAGTGAATTCTTAGATCATTTTTCTTATTTAAAAGAAGTTGCTGGAGATATTGATTGCAAGATGACAATTCCTTCTCCTACAATGCTTCACTTAATCTGCTGTGTTCGTGGAAGTGAATCTTATCAGCCAATCGATCGTTACAAAAATGAAGATGATCTGTATCATGAGATTGCTCTTGCTTATCAGAAAGCGATCAAAGCATTCTACGCTCGTGGATGCCGTTATTTACAGTTTGATGATACATCTTGGGGAGAATTCTGTGACCAGAGCAAACGTGATGATTATGCAAGCCGTGGGCTTGATCTTGACCAGATTGCAAAAAATTATGTGAAGATGATTAATGAAGCTTTAGAAGCAAAACCTGAGGATATGACGATCACAATGCATATCTGCCGTGGTAACTTCCGTTCTACATGGTTCTCTTCTGGTGGATATGAGCCAGTTGCTGAAACTTTATTTGGCGGATGCAAGATTGATGGTTTCTTCTTAGAGTATGACAGTGATCGTGCTGGTGATTTCAAACCTTTACGTTTCATCAAAGATCAGAAAGTTGTATTAGGTCTTGTTACTTCTAAAGATCCTCAGCTTGAAGATAAAGAAGAGATCAAAGAGCGTATCAAAGAAGCTACACAGTATGTTGCTCTTGATCAGCTTTGCTTAAGCCCTCAGTGTGGTTTCTCTTCTACAGAGGAAGGAAATATCTTAACAGATGACGATCAGTGGAAAAAGATGGCTCTGATCAAGGAGATTGCTGAGGAAGTCTGGGGATAGGATATCCGTAAAGCATATTTCATAATAATATATCAAAAATAATAGAGGATGTATCATAAACTTGATGATACATCCTCTATTATCTTTAACAACTATTTTATAACTGCATTGGCTAATCTGCAATATTTATTATTATCCCCATCAATCTGATAAACTGTTGCATATACTTCATCTTTATCCATCTTTACCAGATCATAATCTATTTCCTTTTTTGATGTTTTCTTCGATATCGTATGATTTCCACATCCTGTAAATATAAATATCATCAGTCAGATTCCCGCCATGAGTCTTATATATTTTTTCATATGATCACATCGCTATAACCTTTCCAAAAATACTTGCTGTCGCAAAAGCTATCCAATAGCAAGTATTCCTACGATCAATGCATACCATACAAACGGATATTGGAAATAAAACTCTTTGCTGCTGCCACCAGATAATTCTCTGTAGCATCTTTTATCCAGATGTTCTCCTGGAATGCTTTTTAAATATTCTAATAACTGTATCATTTGTTTGGTTCTATATTGTGATTTCCTTGGCAATTGGTCTTCCTCCGTATATCCTAATTTGAAAATGATTTTCATTTTATTGTTAAATTATTGAACTGTCACGATTGAAAAAAGCCTCTGGACAATAACATCCAGAGGCTTAAAAGGGCTATTATTTACATTTTTTTATAATTGTGTTCTTATTATTTATTATTTTACGTTGAATGCTATGATTCCAGGATATACTGCACTGTCTCCTAAAGCTTCTTCAATTCTTAATAACTGATTGTATTTTGCGACACGTTCAGATCTTGAAGGTGCTCCTGTCTTGATCTGGCATGTATTTAATGCAACGGCTAAGTCAGCGATCGTTGTATCTGCTGTTTCACCAGAACGATGAGATGTTACGGCTGTGTATCCAGCTTTGTGTGCCATCTTGATCGCTTCTAATGTTTCAGAGATAGATCCGATCTGGTTTAATTTGATCAGGATAGAGTTTCCTGCTCCCATTTCGATTCCTTTGGAAAGTCTTTCCGTATTTGTTACAAATAAGTCGTCTCCAACTAACTGTACTTTATCTCCAAGTCTTTCCGTAAGTTTCTGCCATCCTTCCCAGTCTTCTTCATCTAATCCATCTTCGATTGAGATGATTGGATATTTTTCACATAATGCAGCCCAGTGCTCGATCAGTTCTTCAGCTGTATACTCTGTTCCTGCTTTTGGCAGTTTGTAATATCCTTTTCCTTTTTCGCTCTTCCATTCTGAAGATGCAGCATCCATAGCGATCTTGAAGTCTTTTCCTGGCTCGTATCCTGCTTTTTTCACTGCTTCTAAGATAGTTTCGATTGCTTCTTCATCTGATTTTAATGCTGGCGCGAATCCACCTTCATCACCTACGGATGTAGCAAGTCCTCTTTCTTTTAAGATTCCTGCTAATGCGTGGAATACTTCAGCACACCATCTTAAACATTCTTTGAAGGATGGAGCTCCAACTGGCATGATCATGAATTCCTGTACATCAAGTCCTGATGATAATGCATGACATCCACCATTTACGATGTTCATCATTGGCACTGGAAGTCTGTTTCCTGACACCCCACCTAAAAATCTGTATAAAGGTACTTCAAGAGATGTAGCTGCTGCTCTTGCTGCTGCGATAGATACAGCTAAGATTGCATTTGCTCCGAAGTTTGATTTATCTTTTGTTCCATCTGCATCAATCATTGCTTTGTCTACTGCATATGTATCAGAAGCGTCTAATCCGATGATTGCTTCACTGATCTTTGTATTGATATTTTCTACGGCTTTTGTAACACCTTTTCCTAAATATCTTTCTTTATCTCCATCTCTTAATTCCAGTGCTTCAAATTCTCCTGTCGATGCACCACTTGGAGCTGTTCCTCTTGCGACTGTTCCGTCTACCAATGTGATCTCAGCCTCAACTGTTGGATTTCCTCTGGAATCTAAGATTTCTCTTCCGACTACTTTTTCAATTTCTAAATAATTCATTTTCGATTGTGACTCCTTTCCCTATACATAGCAGTACTCCTCGCTGGAAGAAGGGTAAGCTTCCAGTTTGAGATCGTTTTGTTGCAGGTGTCGATCTCAATCGAGGAGTCCACATGATTCATTCACGTTTTAGTTAGTGTTGTCTAACTGATATTTATCATACTAGATTTGTCTGAAAAAATCAATGGGGATATATGATAATAATTATCATATATCCCCTGGTTGATTATTTTTTAATTTCATTGGTTTCTTAAATCCCGTCTTTGATGTAAATAACTTTTTATATTTATTATACTGCTTCTTTGGCACTTTGATCACAGCTTTCTTATAGATTCCCTTGATTGCATTCTTTCCTATTTTCTTAAGAACTGTGGATTTGATCGTAATGGATTTTAAATTCTTACATCCATTAAATGCATTATCTTCTATCGTCTGTACATTCTTTCCTATCGTAAGTTTCTTTAGTTTTGTGCCTTTGTACAAAGCTTTCTTATTGATAGATACAACTTTACATTTTACTCTTTTTACTGTGACATAATCTGGAATCACGATGGATGATTTCTTTTTATTCAAGCTCTTGATCATCACCTGCGCATTTTTAGTATTTACTACTTTTGTAACTTTATAGGTAATTCCATTAATCGTTGCTGTCTGATTTACCTTGATTCCAGTATTCGTAGCTGGTTTCTGTACTGTTGTTGGCTTACTGCTGGTAGTTGGTTTTGGATCTTTGACTGGTGGTTTTTCTTCTTCCTTTTTGGTAACCTTAATTCCTTCCCAACTATCTCTTGCTGTATTTCCTGCTGTATCCTTTGCAGTTACATAAATTATATAAGTTCCCGCATTAGAAGGCTTCCATGTGTAATCTGCATCTTTTGTATAATCTCTGATAATCTCTTTTTTGCCATTATTATCAATTGCATAAAATTGATACTGCAGATTTTCATCACTTGGATTTACTGAAAGTGAAATCGAATCTCCTGTCATTACTTCCGTTTTATCTACTAGAAGTGAAATTCTGGTTCTTCCATCTGCTTCTACTGTCTGTGTTGTATAATGTGCTGTATCATTAGGTGTAAATTGAACAGTTGATTTATATTCTCCCAATGGTATCAGTTGATCTTCATTAACAATCTTCCATGTTCCATAAATTGGCTGGTATTTACCTTTGATCATTACGGAAGCAACACCTGTATCAATAGCAATCTCCTTAAATGTCTTTTGTGAATCATAGATACTTCCATCCAATCTCACACCTTCTAATTTTGGAGTCTGTTTGGTTACATTGATTGCTATGTTTCCTATGTATGATTTATATTGTTCCTCATCCGGTGTAAATGTATATTCTACTGTTTTGGTACCAACTTCTGGCATCTCATCTGGAGTGTTAAATTTTAATATTCCAGATACTTCTGTTCCGTCTGGTATTACAAACTTTGCTTTTTTTGTATTTAATTTTAATTCAGAAATTGTTTGTCCATAATATAGTTCATTACTTCCTTCAATTGCAGGTTCTGTGCCTTCTTTTGGAGTTACTGTGATTCTATCAGTTAATGTTATATGAACTTTAAATGTAATATCTTCATAATTATTGCTGTGGATTGTAAATTCAATCTCTGCCTGATTACCAATATTTCCATTTTTGCTTACATTATAGCTATAGCTTGCATCTGTTTTCTGTGCTTCTGTCACAATTTCATTAGATACATTTGTTATCTTTGCTTCATAAGATGTATTGGAAATATCGGAAGGAAGATAATCTTTTAGATTGATCTTCTCTTCTTTTGCCCCAGCTAGATAACAGTATGTTTTTTCAATGTCTTTGACCTTTGCCTGTTTCTTAGTTACTGTAACATTTTCCAATGATTTTTTCTTAATATTTCCTTCGGAATCTTTGACTTCTACATAAAGTGTGCATTTTCCAAGAGCTTTTGGTGTCCATTCGCAGGTTGATTTTGTGGAATAGTCCTGAATCTTTGTCTGATCTCCGTCTTCATTTTCTTCATAAAATTTATATTGTAAATCCCCTGACCCATTTTGTGCTTCAACTGACAGATTTACCTTTTCTCCTATTTTAGGATCATTGGTATCTGCCTCAAATTTATTAATCTGTAGTGGGTCATATACTGTAATCTTATATGTTTTTGCACTTGCTGGGTTATATTTTGGTCTGACTGTTACTGTTGAGGTTCCAGCCTTGTTAGCAACCAATTTTATATTAATTCCTTTTGCTTTTTCAACAGATATTACACTTTTATCGGTAGAAGTAACTTCTAGTTCTGTATTTGTTTCTGCACTTGCATCAGAACTTGTTGTTGCGTATTTGATCAAAGACGTCATCATTGTTCCTGTCTTCTGTTTCCATCCTCTTTCATACCACCAATAAGAATCATCGGTTGCCTCACTGTTTCTCCAATACACTTGATCTAATACAATTTTCTTTTCTATCTTTTGGGCATCACATGCTGTACAGCGGAATGTGATCGTATCATCTGTGTCAGAATCTGGATCATAGGCATACTGATGTCCATTATGAATCTCTGTTATATGGTTTACTGATAAATCAGTTGTTTTGATATCATAGAAATTAATATCTCCATTGTTCCATGTATACCATACTATTTTGTTTCCTGAAACAACAGGTTGGCAATCTGACAGATTTCCTTTAAAATGATGGATATTTTCGACTTTTTCTCCATTATTATCAACCATTGTGTAGTATACTTGATCCCCTCTGGTCCATAAAACCATAAATCTGGTTCCTGAAATTTTTACTAATTGAGGCGTTGTTGTTGTTTCTTCACCTTCTGCATAGTTTGTCAGATAATTAACCTTGACATCTGATGTACTCTTATCGACTGCTGCCACGAATACATTTCTTGTTTTATAACTGCTAAAACGGCTGTCCTGAACGACTGTATTTGCTGCTGCAAGATAGTGATCATCAGCCAGCTCAAAGCCTCCAACACTGGCTCCTGTTGTATTATTTCCAGTGTTTCCCTCAAATTGCAGCACTGGGATTTCTGTGCAGAGACTTCCCCATGATGGTGTAAATTTTTCGTTATTAATGTCTGTTTGATATTTTAAAATCGCAAACGCTCTTGGATATGCATCTCCATGATCTAATGTTATGATGTGTCCGTCCTCGATCTTTACAAACTGATTAAAAGAATGGCTTACATATCCATAAGATGAATTCATAACTCCTGTATAAGAATCTGTGATCTTCATCTTATCAATATCTACTTGAATCGTAACATTTGCCTGATGGTTATATCCGTCATCACTTTTGTACATTTCATGACATGTATGAATGATCATATAATTTCCTGAAACATCTATTCTACATGATCCTGCATTAAATGGTTTTGTTGTATTGCAGTTTGTTAATCCTGTTGATGTTATCTTGTTCCAGTGTTTATTGTATTTTGTAATTCGATATACTTCTTTTGTATTGTCTTCGTCTGTGTTATTCTCTCCTGTTACGACATAATAATTATCTTTTGTTGCATAAAATCCACCAAAAACTGGTAATTCCTTACCTATAATCTTAGTTCCTGTCAGATTAAAATCTTTGTCATAATACTCAACTAATAATCCATTAATCTTACTTCCATACTGTACCCTCATAAATGAACCATCGTCCAATGCTGTCAGGTATGACTTCATAGAACTGCTCCATCTGGAATAATTCTGCGATCCAACATTACTTCCTTCGTAGGTTGTGCATTGCGTTTTTACTGCTGCATTTACTTTCTTTCCATGACATCCACTAAATATTGTAATGACCATAGCAATGGAAAGAATCATGGAAAGTGTCTTTTTGATTCTTTTTTTCATACGTTCCTCTTCTTTCATTCATACTTTGCTCTTTTTATTGTAGCATTTTTGAATACAAAAAGAAAAGCCTTCCAGTAAATTTCTCCACTGAAAGGCTCTGTATATTCTTTGTATCTTCCGTAACGTATGATTAACGTTTTGAGAACTGTGGTGCACGACGTGCTTTGCGAAGACCTGGTTTCTTTCTTTCTTTCATTCTTGGGTCTCTTGTTAAGAATCCAGCTTTCTTTAATGTTGAACGGAATTCTCCATCAACCTGTAATAAAGCTCTGGAAATACCATGACGGATTGCTCCAGCCTGTCCTGTAAATCCACCACCATGAACGTTTACTAATACATCATATTTGTCAATTGTATCTGTTGCAACTAATGGCTGACGTACAACTACTTTTAATGTTTCTAATCCAAGATATTCATCGATATCTCTTTTGTTGATTGTGATTTTTCCTGTTCCAGGTACTAAATATACTCTGGCAACACTGTGTTTTCTTCTACCAGTTCCGTAATATTTTGCTGTAGCCACTGCTTCTTCCTCCTTCAAAAATTAATACTTGATCTCTAATGCTTTTGGCTGCTGAGCTGCATGATTGTGCTCTGCACCTGCATATACGTGAAGTTTCTTAATCATCTGTCTTCCTAAAGGTCCTTTTGGAAGCATTCCTTTAACTGCAAGATAGATTACGTCTTCAGGTTTCTTAGCTAATTTTTCTTTTAATGTCTGTTCTTTCATTCCACCAACATAGTCTGAATGATGATAGTAGATCTTCTGGTCTAATTTCTTACCAGTTACTTTGATCTTTTCAGCGTTGATAACGATCACGTTATCTCCTGTGTCGATATGTGGTGTATAAGTTGGTTTGTTTTTTCCTCTTAAGATTGTTGCGATCTCAGATGCTAAACGTCCTAATGTATGTCCTGTAGCATCAACTACATACCATTCTCTTTCAATTGTTGATGGGCTGGCCATAAAACTTTTCATGGTGTTCCTCCTTAAAATTTCTATCAATCATATGTGTCTATATTAAATACTCCCACCGGGGCATTGGGGTAGTATTCTCTCTCATGTCACAGTTTCTTATTATATAATACAGTGCCGGGTGTGTCAAGATTTTTTCTCGTTGTTTTTGATAATTTTTTGATGTTATCCACAAGATGGTCTGTATTTTTATATTCTGTCCACAATATATGGGTATATTATGCCTGTTTATGTTGAAATTGTGTTGATAAATCTTATTTTTTATATCAAATATGCCACAATCGGCAGCGTTATGATTGATAACAGTGTTGTCAGTACGATTCCTCGACTACAGATTGAACTGTCTAAACCATAATCGATCGACATCATTACCGCCATACTTCCATTCGGCATTCCAAACATTAATACCATGATTCCTGAAAGTACTGGATCAAGATGAAAGTTTCTGATCAAAACTGCTGCAATGATTGGAATCACCAACATCTTTAAAAATGTAAAGAAATACATTTTCTTATCCTTGAAAACTTCTATCAATGGAAGTTTTGCTACCGATACTCCTGTCAGGATCATAGACAATGGAATACATGAATTTCCAAGATAATCCACGAAACTTACTGCTGGTGCCGGCACCTTGATCTGAAATAGGAAAATAACCATTGCAATCAAGCTCGCTGCAATCCCTGGATTGATCATCTTTTTCCATTCAAACTTGATCTTTGCTTTTTCCCCTGTCTGCAATGCCTTCTCTTTCTCAAACAGATAAATTCCATATGAATAGAAAATAATGCTGTAAACAAAAGAATACAGTACAACATAAATGATCGCACCTTTTCCATATAATTCTTCTATGATCGGGATTCCCATAAATCCAAGATTTGAAAAGATCAGCATCACGGAATAAATATTTCTTTCATTCTTTGGTATTCTTAGAATTCTCACAAACAATGGACTAATGAAGATCAATATTGCAAATAAGATAACTGCAAGAAGCAGATTTATAAGCACCATTGTCCAATTCCCATTTTCAGAAGATCCAACGACCCCTGAAATGATCAGAGCTGGATTAAATATATTAAGTACCAGTCCTGATAATTGTGATTCTGTGTGGTTTGTGATCCATTCTTTTTTGTAACTTAAATATCCAATGAACATAAACCCAAACAGCACTAATAATTTCTGAAAAATGATAAAGCTATTCTGCATTCGCTCTGTCCTCCGGATATTCAATCTGAATTAATGTCAGTCCTTTGGCTGGAAGTTTTGGTCCTGGTGTGACTCTTTCTTTGGATGCTAAGATTTCTTTGACCCATTCTGGCTCTTTTTTACCTCTTCCGACCTCTAAAAGTGTTCCTGCCATTAATCGTACCATATTATAGAGAAAACCGCTTCCTGTGACCCTCATGGTGATATATCTGCCATTTTGTGTGACATTACATTCGTAGATTTCTCTTACATAGGATGTAACCTGGGCCTTGCTGCTGCACATGCTGATAAAACAATGTTCTCCTAAAAAATAAGAAGCTGCCTTTTTCATTTTCTCTACATCAAGTGGTACATATACAAAATGATGGTGGCGACTCGTTACAGGATTGTCGTATCTTGCATTATAAAATGTATATTCGTATGTCTTTCTTGTATCCTGAAATCTTGGATGGTAATCTAGTGGCACTTCTTTGGAACCCTGAATGATGATATCTTCTGGAAGTCTTGCATTTAATGCTTTTGCCATCTTCTCTCCTGGAATACGACTTTCTGTATCGAATACTGCTACATTTCCAAGGGCATGTACTCCAGAATCGGTTCTGCTGGCTCCGATGACTTTGATATCTTCTCCTGTAAGTTCTGAAATATGCTTATTTAAAACACCTTCGATCGTAATCTCATTTGGCTGTACCTGCCATCCGCAATAATTTGTTCCATCGTAGGCTACGACTAATTTCACTCGTTTCATCGTGTCTTACCTCCATGGACTAAAAAAAGATAAATAGATCATCACTGCTAAAAATGCAAATAGGAAAATGTATGCCATTTTATCTCTTTTTTCATATTTTAATGGTTTTAATTTGGTTCTTCCAACTCCGCCATGATAACAACGAGATTCCATTGCCATCGCAAGGTCATTGGCTCTTCGGATTGCCGCAACAAACAGAGGTACGATGATCGGTACCATACTTTTCACTCGTTTTAAAAGTCCTCCAGATTCAAAATCAATTCCCCTGGCTGTCTGGGCTTTCATGATCTTTTCTAATTCCTCAGTCAAAATTGGAATAAATCTTAAGGCAATTGACATCATCATTGCAATCTCGTGAACTGGCACTCCGATCTTATTTAAAAATCCTAAGGATTTGTCCAATCCGTCTGTCAGCTCATTTGGTGTTGTTGTAAATGTCAGTAAGGATGTTCCTAAAACTAACATGATCAGACGACTTCCTAGATAGATCGTTGTCCTGATTCCTTCCGCAGAAATGGATATGATCCAAAACTGGATCACTGGCTTTCCTGGAATAAATAGCATATTGATCATCACAGAGAACAACAAGATCACTGCAATTGCTTTGAGTCCTCTTAAAATATATTTTACTGGTACTTTTGATATCTTGATCGTTAAAACTAAAAATAACAGTGACATCACATAAGTTGCAGGTGATTTATGCATAAATAATGTAATGACATAGATCAAGACTGCAAATAATTTCACTCTCGGATCTAATCTGTGGATCAGAGAGTCTTCTTTATAGTATTGTCCAATTGTTATATCTTTGAGCATTTTATTTTCCTCTCAGTTCCTTTAATCCTTGTATGATCGCGTCTTTTGTTTCTTCTAATGTCAGTAAGTCTCTTTGAATTGGAAAACCTCTGTCTGCAAGTTCTTCGCATACCTGACGATAAAATGGTACAGCAAGTCCTGCCGCTTCCAATTCTTTCTTATGAGAAAATACTTCTTTTTTATCTCCTTCATACATGACCTGACCATGATTCATAACAATAACTCTCTGTGCATAATCTGCAACATCCTCCATGCTATGAGAGACTAAGATGATCGTGATCTTCTTTTCTTCATGAAGTTTCTTTAAGAGATTTAATATCTGATCTTTTCCGACTGGATCTAATCCTGCAGTTGGCTCATCAAGAATAAAGTATTCTGGTTCCATTGCAAGAATTCCTGCGATCGCTACTCTTCGTTTCTGCCCACCTGATAACTCAAATGGAGATTTCTCATATAATTTTTCTGGTAATCCGACATCTTTTAAACATTTAATAGCTATTTCTTTGGCTTCTTCTTTTGTCTTACCAAAGTTCATTGGTCCAAAACATACATCATCCAAAATTGTTGTCTCAAACAACTGATGTTCTGGATACTGGAAGCAGATTCCAACTTTCCCTCGAAGTTCCCGTAATGGATATCCATCTGCATAGATATCTTCATCATCAAAATAAATCTTTCCTGATGTTGGGCGGATCAGACCATTGAGATGCTGGATCAGTGTTGACTTTCCAGAGCCTGTATGGCCGATCACTGCGATAAATTCTTCTTTTTTTATTTCTAAATTTACATCTTTTAATGCATAATTCTTCTTACTGGAATTATCTTCATATGCGTAACTTACATGTTCTAAACGAATTGACATAATTCTTCCACCAGCTCTTCCTTTGTTGTGATCGTATCCGACAAGTTGACACCTTCTTTTTTGAGTTCCCATGCAAGTTCAGTTGCGTATGGAACTTCCAGACCTAACGCTTTCATCTCATCGACTCTTGAAAAGATTTCTTTTGGTTTTCCATCCATAACAATCTTACCCTGATCCATCACAATGATGCGGTCGGCTAAGATTACTTCTTCCATATGATGAGTTACCATAAGAATCGTGATATTCTTTTCTTTATTCAATGCTTTGACAAGTGATAAAACATGTCTGCGGCCTTCTGGGTCTAACATGGCTGTGGGTTCATCTAATACGATACATTCTGGTTCCATTGCCATGATTCCTGCGATCGCTACTCTTTGCTTCTGTCCTCCTGAGAGGTGATTGGGACTTGCTTCTTTGTAGGCCATCATTCCTACGCCTGTCAAAGCTGCTGTAATCCTTGTCCAGATATCTTTTGGTTCGACTCCAAGATTCTCTGGACCAAAGGCTGTATCTTCTTCGACAGTCGTTCCTACGATCTGATTATCTGGATTCTGAAAGACGATTCCTGCACTTTGTCTGACATTTAAAAGTGTACTTTCATCTTTTGTATCCATCCCTTTAATATAGACTGCTCCTTCTGTTGGCATTAACAATCCGTTGATGTGTTTTGCAAGAGATGATTTACCAGAACCATTCTTTCCAAGGATTGCTACAAATTCCCCCTTCTCGACATTGATATCAATATGATCGATCGCTGCAATCTCTTGTTTGTCTTCTTCTGTATCTCCATAAGTCACATATTTGTGAACTAAGTCTTTGATTTTTAGTATGGACATAAATATCCTCCAATCTGATTTTTGGCTTTTATTTCTTAAACCTATTTCAAGCCATAATAATGTTAGTATAGTATACCTTGGAAGCGGACGCAAGATTTCATAAGCGATTCCCTAGGATTTTCCTATAGAATAAAGAAAAGTCTTATCCCGGTGGTTCCGAGATAAGACCTCTTTGTTGTTGTTGTCGATTTGGAATTTAAATAATATAGTCAGTACTGAACTGTTGATTAAACTAATTCAAGTACTACTTTTAATGCTGCATCACCTTTACGCTGAGCAATCTTAACGATTCTTGTGTAACCACCGTTACGTTCTGCATATTTTGGTGCATACTCGTCGAATAACTTAGCTGTTAAATCAACTTTCTTTGTATTAGCTTTCTTACCAGCTGCTGCTGTAGGAACTTCTGTTACAGGATATAATACCTTTAACATCTGTCTTCTTGCATGTAAGCGGGATGGTAAATCTTTTTTGATTTCTTTCTGAACTGTTTCATAAACAGTAACTTTCTTACCATCTACAACTTCTTTCACGCGTTTTCCGTTTTCATCTTTTTTAGCAACTTTAGCGTCAACTGTAACTGTTTCAAAGTTGTCTTTTTCTCTTACAGCTAAAGCGATAAGTTTTTCAGCTACCTTGCGGATTTCTTTTGCTTTTGCTTCAGTTGTAATGATTTTTCCATGATGTAACAGATTTGTTACTTCTGCACGGATCAGTGCTTTTCTCTGGGAAGCTGATCTTCCTAATTTTCTATATTTTGCCATTATAATGACCTCCTGTGTTTTTTCGCCTTGCTTACTTATTCCTTCAGCCTAGGCGGGTCTTGGTTTCTATTCTTCTCCTGAACTTAGGGATAATCCTAATTCACTTAATTTAGCTAAAACTTCTTCTAATGATTTACGTCCTAAGTTACGAACTTTCATCATATCTTCAGAAGTTTTATTTGTTAATTCTTCTACTGTATTGATGCCAGCTCTCTTTAAGCAGTTGTAAGAACGAACTGATAATTCTAATTCGTCAATGCTCATTTCAAGAACTTTTTCTTTTTCGTCGTCTTCTTTTTCTACCATGACTTCTGCTGTCTTGGCATTCTCAGAAAGATCAACGAATAAGTTTAAGTGCTCGCATAATACTTTCGCTGCTAAACTTACAGACTCATCTGGTGTTAATGTTCCGTTTGTGAATACATCTAATGTTAATTTGTCATAATCTGTGATCTGACCTACACGAGTATTCTCAACTTTTAAGTTTACACGTTCTACTGGTGTGTAAATTGCATCAACAGCGATCTCATCGATTGCTTTTCCTTCTTTGTCTGCTTTGTCTGCGCCTACATATCCGCGTCCGTTTGTGATTGTAAGCTCCATATCCAGTTTGCTGTTGTCATCACTTAATGTTGCGATCACAAGCTCTGGATTTAAGATTTCGATATCACTGTCCGCTTTAATATCTCCGGCAGTTACTACACCCTTTCCTGAAAACTCGATATAAGCCTGCTTTGTTTCAGCGGATGAGCTGTTGTTTTTAATTGCCAGAGATTTGATATTCATGATGATCTCAGGTACATCTTCCTTAACTCCCGGGATGGAACTGAATTCATGCAGAACACCTTTGATCTTTACTGAACTTACTGCTGCACCTGGCAGAGAAGAAAGCATGATACGTCTTAAGGAATTTCCTAAAGTTGTACCATAACCTCTTTCCAAAGGTTCCACAACAAAGCGTCCAAAACGGTTATCTTCTGAAATCTCATTAATCTCAATATTTGGTTTTTCAAATTCAAACATACGTGCCCTCCTTTTGGCTTAGGTTTAACTTGAGGGTTATTATTTAGAATATAACTCGACGATTAATGTTTCGTTAACTGGTACGTCGATTTCATCTCTAGATGGAAGTTCTTTTACAGTTCCTGTAAAGTTATCATGATCTGCTTCTAACCATGAAGGGATCATTCTTCCTTCTGTTACTTCTAAGATCTCTTTGTATCTTGGAGATGTTCTGTGTTTTTCTTTAATTTCGATAACGTCCCCAGCTTTTACCTGGTAAGAAGGAATGTTAACCTGTTTTCCATTAACTAATACATGTTTATGGTCAACGATCTGTCTGCATTCTTTTCTTGTTCTTCCGTATCCTAAACGGAATAATACGTTATCTAAACGAAGCTCTAATAATGTCATCAGGTTTGTACCAGTCTGACCTTTCATTCTTTCTGCTTTTGCATAGTAGTTACGGAAAGGTTTTTCTAATACACCATAGATGAATTTAGCTTTCTGTTTTTCGCAAAGCTGAAGTCCGTATTCACTTTTCTTTCTGTTTGATCTATTTAAACTTCTGTTTGATTTTTTATCAATTCCTAAAAAGACAGGATCTAAACCTAAGGATCTGCATCTCTTTAAGACTGGAGTTCTATCTACTGCCATCTTTAATTATCCTCCTATAATTAGACTCTTCTACGTTTTGGTGGGCGACATCCATTATGTGGAACAGGTGTTACATCGCTGATGCTTGTAACTTCTAATCCTGCTGCTGATAAAGCACGGATTGCTGCTTCTCTTCCTGATCCTGGACCTTTAACCATTACATCTACTGATTTTAATCCATGCACTAATGCTGCTTTTGTTGCAGTTTCAGCTGCCATCTGAGCTGCATATGGTGTAGATTTTTTGGATCCTCTGAATCCTAATCCACCTGCACTTGCCCAAGAAAGAGCATTTCCCTGTGCATCTGTTAATGTAACGATTGTATTATTAAAAGATGACTGAATATGTGCCTGTCCGTGCTGTACATTCTTCTTTACACGTTTTTTTGCACTTTTCTTTGTAACTTTAGCCATAATTACGTATACCTTTCTTTCTTCATTTCAATTCCAAAAAGATTGCCGATACTGCAAATCTTATGCTATTCCGGACTGTCCATACAGCCGGGTGTGTCATAACACTACAAATCTAGTGTTTATTATTTCTTCTTGTTAGCTACTGTTTTCTTAGGACCTTTACGTGTTCTTGCGTTTGTTTTTGTTTTCTGTCCACGGCAAGGAAGTCCCTGTCTATGACGTTTTCCTCTGTAGCATCCAATTTCTTTTAATCTCTTAATGTTAAGAGCGATTTCTCTTCTTAAATCACCTTCTACAACCTGTGTATCATTGATGACTGCACTGATTCTTTTAACTTCATCATCAGTTAAGTCGCGTACACGAGTATCAGGATCAACATTTGCCTCTGCCAAAATACGTTTTGCGCTTGAAAGACCGATTCCATAAATATAAGTAAGACCAATCTCTACACGCTTTTCTCTTGGTAAATCAACACCTGAAATACGAGCCATGTTTTTCTTTCCTCCAAAATAAATAATTACTTGTCTATTAAGGGCAATCCATATATCCGCAGTACGGTGAAATGATATATATGTCTCTTCCTCAAATTATCTTTCTATCTATAAATAATCAGTATGAGCGTACCTGTACTCACACTGCAGCCGCCTAAATTATGCGTGTGTATCTCTACACATCACAAAATACACCTCTAAACTGTTCTTGCAGTAAATAGGTGAATACACAACAAACCAAGGGTTATTGCGATATTCTTATCGAACGTCGTAATTATCCCTGTCTCTGTTTGTGTTTTGGATTCTCACAGATTACTCTGACAGATCCTTTTCTCTTGATAACCTTGCATTTTTCGCAAATTGGTTTTACAGATGCTCTAACCTTCACTTGAATATCTCCTTTCAAAAAACGTTCGGGTATGATTATATCATCATATTCTGAATATTTCAAGACTTTTTTCTAAATTTATTTGTCTCTCCAGATAATTCTTCCTTTTGATAAATCATATGGTGATAATGCCAATGTTACTTTGTCACCTGGTAAAATCTTGATGTAGTTCATTCTAAGCTTTCCACTAATGTGAGCTAAAATTACGTGTCCACCTTCGATTTCTACTTTGAACATAGCGTTTGGTAACTTCTCTAACACTACTCCTTCTACTTCAATTGCTTCTGATTTTGCCATTTTACTCCTCCTATTCAGACAAAGTCAATATTTCACAACCATCTTCTGTGATGACGATCGTGTTTTCATAATGTGCCGCCAGACTTCCATCTTCTGTAACAACTGTCCAGTCATCATCTAGCCAGACGACATCATAACTACCTTCATTTACCATTGGTTCAATGGCAAGTGTCATTCCCGGTCTTAATTTCATTCCTTTTCTTCTTTGTTTGAAGTTCGGAATCTGTGGGTCTTCATGAAGATGTGTTCCAATTCCATGTCCCACCAAATCTCTGACTACGGAATATCCATTACTTTCTACATATTTCTGAATTGCTTCAGATATGTCAAACAAATGATTTCCTGGAACTGCAAGTTTGATTCCTTCAAAGAAACTTTGTTTTGTAACTTCAATAAGTCTCTTTGCTTCTTCGGAAATATTTCCAACAGCATGCGTTCTTGCTGCATCGGAATGATATCCTTCATGGATCAGCCCTGCATCCAGACTTACAATATCTCCATCCTGTAAAATCCGGTCTTTTCTTGGAATACCATGTACGACTTCGTCATTGACAGATACACAGATGGATGCCGGATATCCATTATAGTTTAAAAAGTTTGGTACACATCCAAGATCTCTGATCGCTTTTTCTCCAAACTGGTCAATCTCTAATGTAGAGATTCCTGGTTTTATGAAATCAGCTAGCTTATTGTGAACCTCTTCTAACATTTTTCCAGCTTCCCGCATAAGTTCGATTTCTTTTTTTGATTTGATCGTAACTGCCATGGTCTGCCTCTTATCCTAAAATAGATTTGATTTCTTCAAAAACAACTTTGATATCCTGTGTTCCATCAATCTCATGTAAGCTTCCTGCTTCTTTATAATGTGCGATCAATGGAGCTGTCTGTTCATGATAAACGTCCAGACGTTTTTTTACAGTTTCTGCTTTGTCGTCATCGCGAAGAACTAATTCTCCACCACACACGTCACAACAGTTTTCTTTCTTTGGAGGATTATACTGAACATGGAAGATTGCTCCACAGTCTTTACAAGATCTTCTTCCAGACATTCTGTTGATGATATTTTCATCTGGAACTTCGATATCAATTGCATATTCAATCTTTTCTCCGTCTTTTGCAAGTGCTTCATCTAATGCATTTGCTTGTGGAATTGTTCTTGGGAATCCATCTAAAATATAACCTTTTTCACAGTCATCTTTGTGGATACGATCAACAACAAGATCACATACAAGTTCATCTGGTACTAACAGACCTTTGTCCATGTATTCCTGTGCTTTCTTTCCAAGTTCTGTTCCTTCTTTAATGTTTGCTCTGAAAATATCACCTGTTGAGATGTGTGGAATATCGTACGCCTGTGCAATCTGTTTTGCCTGAGTACCTTTTCCAGCACCTGGAGCTCCTAACATAATAATTTTCATGACAAATCCTCCTTCTTGTCTTTCTTTCATTTCACCTTGTTACCATACAATCGTTTTTTTGTGCTTTTATAAAAACATCTAATAAAAGCACAAAAAGCTGTAGCACAAAACTACAGCTTTTCTTATAGTTACTCACTTAAAAAACCAGAATAATTCTGTACTAACAACTGTGACTGGATCTGTTTGATCGTTTCAAGGATAACTCCAACGACGATGATGATGGATGTTCCTCCAAATGAAACGCTTGCTCCAAATACTCCGTTAAAGAAGAATGGAACGACTGCCACGATTGTCAGTCCTGCAGCACCTATAAATATAATATATTTTAATATTTTATTCAAATAATCTACTGTAGGTTTTCCCGGTCGGATTCCTGGGATAAATCCACCCTGTTTCTTCATATTGTTTGAAATCTCTAATGGATTAAATGTAATCGATGTATAAAAATAAGCAAACAGTATTACTAAAACAATGTAGATCAATAAACCGATTGATCTCTTCGGATGGGATGCATCAAACCAGGTAGATGAGTTCAAACTTGTTAATGCTTTTCCAATGAATCCGTTATTTTCGTATTTTAAGACATTCTGCAGCATGATTGGGAACTGCATAATGGATGATGCAAAGATGATTGGGATTACACCTGCTGTATTGACTTTCAGTGGAATATTACTCTGCTGTCCGCCAACCAGTTTTCTTCCCTGCATCTTCTTAGAATACTGTACTGGGATATGTCTTTCCGCATCAGATAAAATGACAACGAATACGACAACTGCCAGAACAACTCCTACGATCACACATCCTGCGATCAGAGCTGGTCCGATCTGTTTTCCCTTCATAAACTGATTATAAAGAGAAGTAAAGTCTCCCGGCATTCCGGATACAATGTTTACGAGCAGGATAATGGAAATACCATTTCCAATTCCACTCTCTGTGATACGTTCTCCAAGCCACATAACCAGAACTGCACCTGCGGTTAAAGCAATGATCATTGTAAAAATGGTAAACGTTGTATAATTGGTGCCTAATGCACCTTGATTGGCAAATCCGATCGCAAGACCAGCACCCTCAATCACTGCGAGTACAACCGTTACATATCTTGTAATCTTTGCCATTCTTTTTCTTCCGTCTTCTCCATCTTTCTGCATCTCTTCAAGCGCTGGAATAACGATCGTCATCAGCTGCATGATGATGGAAGATGTGATATACGGTGTTACACTTAATGCAAATACTGACATCTGCATGAAGGAGCCTCCGGTAAAAGAGTTCAAAAGGTTGAACGAATCACCTAATGTACTCTTTAAGTAGGCACTGATCTGTGCACTATCTATCTCCGGAATTGGTAATTGTGATCCAAAACGTACAACAATAAGAATTAGTGTCGTAAATAATAGCTTCTTTCTTAATTGCTTGTTTTTAAAAGCGCTGACAACAGCGTTTGACATACTAGATCACCTCAGCTTTTCCTCCAAGTGCTTCGATTTTCTCCTTAGCACTAGCACTAAACGCATTTGCTTTTACATTTAATTTCTTTGTTAATTCACCGTTTCCTAAGATTTTAACTCCATCTCTAGGATTTTTAACGATTCCTGCTTCGATTAAAGCTTCTACAGATACTTCTGCTCCGTCTTCAAATCTTTCTAAAGCTGAAAGGTTGATACCAACGATTTCCTTAGAGTTTCTGCATTTGAAACCTCTCTTAGGAAGACGTCTGTATAAAGGCATCTGTCCACCTTCGAATCCAGGTCTTACTCCACCACCTGAACGAGCTTTCTGTCCTTTATGTCCTTTACCTGCAGTTTTTCCATTTCCTGAACCATGTCCACGACCTCTTCTGAAAGCGTCGCTGTGCTTAGATCCTTCTGCAGGGCGTAAGTTTGATAATTCCATTCCGTTACACCTCCTTGCCGAATATTATTAGATTTCTTCTACTTTAACTAAATGTTTCACCTGGTGAATCATTCCGCGTGTTGCTGCGTTATCAGGCAGCTCAACTGTTTTGTGAAGTTTTTTAAGACCTAATGCTTCAACAGTTTTTTTGTGCTTTGGAATTGCACCAATTGTAGATTTTACTAATGTAATTTTTAATTTATCTGCCATTTCAAAATTCCTCCTATCCTAAGAGCTCTTCTACTGATTTTCCACGTAGTTTTGCTACCTGCTCTGGAGTTTTTAAGTTCTTTAATCCTTCGATTGTTGCTAATACAACATTCTGTTTGTTGTTAGAACCTAAAGATTTTGAACGGATGTTTTTATATCCTGCAAGTTCCAGAACGATACGGGAAGGTCCACCAGCGATGATACCAGTACCTTCTGGAGATGTTTTTAATAATACAGATGCTCCACCGAAGTTTCCTGTAAAGTCGTGTGGTGTTGTTCCTTTTTCATCGATTGGTACTTCAACAAGGCTCTTCATAGCTGCTTCTTTTCCTTTGCGGATAGCTTCTGGAATTTCAGCTGCTTTTCCTAATCCAGCACCAACATGACCATTTTTATCCCCTACTACAACCAGTGCTGCAAATCTCATGTTACGTCCACCTTTTACTACTTTAGTAACACGTTTGATGGATACAACTCTTTCTTCCAGCTCTAACTGACTAGGGTCAATAAGTGTATGCTTCATTTGACTTCCTCCTATTAGAATTTCAGACCAGCTTCACGAGCTGCATCTGCTAATGCTTCAATTTTACCATGATAAATAAATCCGCCTCTGTCAAAGACAACTTCTGTGATACCTTTTGCTAAAGCTCTTTCAGCGATTACTTTACCTAAGTAGCTAGCTGCGGCAACATCATTTGTTTTTTCCAGTTCTGCCTTTACGTCTTTCTGAGTTGTTGAAGCAGATACTAATGTATTTCCAACAGTGTCGTCAATAATCTGAGCGTACATATGATCATTACTTCTAAATACACTTAAGCGAGGTCTTTCGCTTGTTCCATTGATTCGATTACGAAGCTTGTAGTGTTTTTTCGCACGAATCTTGCTTCTTGATTCTTTTCTAATCATCCTATATCACTCCTTTATTTAGCCCCAGTTTTTCCAACTTTACGTCTGATAACTTCATCAGCATACTTAATACCTTTACCTTTGTAAGGTTCTGGTTTTCTAAGACTTCTGATTTCAGCTGCGTACTGTCCAACTTTTTCTTTGTCGATACCTTTAACGATAATAATGTTCTGTCCGTCCATCTCTGTTTCGATTCCTTCTGGATCAGTCATAACTACCGGATGAGAGAAACCAAGGTTGAAAGTGATTTCTTTTCCTTTTTTCTGTGCTCTGTAACCAACACCGTTGATTTCAAGCTTCTTTTCGTATCCTTCAGATACACCTGTGATCATGTTTGCGATCAAAGATCTTGTAAGACCATGTAAAGATTTCATTTTCTTTAAGTCATTTGGTCTTGTTACGACAACCTGATTATCTTCCTGTTTGATTGTCATTTCTACTGGTAAACATTTTTCTAATGTTCCTTTAGGACCTTTTACAGTCACTTTGTTTCCTTCTTCAATCTTTACCTCTACTCCTGCAGGGATAGCGATTGGTAATCTACCTATACGAGACATAGGTTACCTCCTTAAATTGTCGGAAGGGACAGGGTTGGTGTCCCTTCTGTTTTCAGAATTTGTGAATATCGGTGTTTGTAAGGTAAATCTTACCAAACAAATGCTAATACTTCTCCACCCACGTTCTGTTTTCTTGCTTCTTTATCTGTTAACAGTCCTTTGTTTGTAGAGATGATCGCAATACCAAGTCCTCCTAATACTTTAGGAAGCTCTTCAGCTCCTGCGTATACTCTAAGTCCTGGTTTAGAGATTCTCTTAAGTCCTGTAATGATTTTTTCATTTTTGTTAGCACCATATTTTAATGTGATTACGATTGTGCTGAAAGAACCTTCTTCTTTGATGTCATATGCTTTGATGAAACCTTCTTTTAATAAGATTTCTGCAATCGCTGTCTTCATCTTAGAAGCAGGAATTTCTACTGTATCATGTTTCGCAGTATTTGCATTACGGATTCTTGTAAGCATATCTGCAATAGGATCGCTCATTGTCATTTTCGTGTTCCTCCTTCCTTAATCTTACCAGCTTGCCTTTTTGACACCTGGAATCTGTCCTTTATATGCTAATTCACGGAAGCAAACTCTGCAGATACCATATTTTCTTAAATATGCATGTGGACGTCCGCAGATTCTGCAACGGCTGTATTCTCTTGTTGAGAATTTTGCTTTTCTTTTCTGTTTTGCAACCATTGACTTCTTAGCCATGGGAACCCTCCTAACTATTTCTTAAACGGCATACCAAATAAAGTTAATAATTCACGAGCTTCTTCATCAGTGTTCGCTGTTGTAACGAAGATGATGTCCATACCTCTTACTTTGTCTACTTTATCGTATTCGATTTCTGGGAAAATTAACTGTTCTTTAATACCTAATGCATAGTTACCTCTTCCATCGAAAGAGTTCTGGTTAACTCCTCTGAAGTCACGTACTCGAGGTAATGCTAAGTTAATTAAACGATCAGCGAATTCATACATTCTTTCACCACGTAATGTAACTTTGCATCCGATAGGCATACCTTCTCTTAATTTGAAGTTCGCAACAGATTTCTTTGCTCTTGTTACGACTGCTTTCTGTCCAGCGATCTTTTCAAGATCAGCTACTGCAGATTCTAAAACTTTTTTATTTTCTTTTGCTTCACCAACACCCATGTTGATTACGATCTTCTCGAGTTTTGGTACCTGCATAATATTGCTGTATTCGAATTTCTTCATCATAGCATCTTTGATCTGATTGCTATACTGTTCATGTAATCTACTCACTTGCGTAAACCTCCTCTCTTAATTAGTCAATGACTTCGCCTGTTGCACGTGCAACACGAACTTTTTTACCGTCAACTACTTTGTATCCAATTTTTGTTGTTTTTCCATTGTGCACTAACATTACATTGGAAACATCCATTGGGCCTTCCTGGCTTACGATACCACCCTGCTGGTTTGCAGGACTTGGTTTTGTATGCTTTGTGATCATGTTGGCACCTTCAACTGTTACAGTACCTTTTTTATGATCAACAGCAATTACTTTTCCTTCTTTGTCTTTATCTTTACCAGCGATAATCTTAACTAAATCGCCTTTTTTAATTTTAATTGCTGACACAGTGTTTCCTCCTTATAATACTTCTGGTGCTAATGAAACAATCTTCATGAATTTCTTGTCTCTAAGCTCTCTTGCCACTGGTCCGAAGATACGAGTTCCTTTTGGGTTCATATCATCTTTAATAATTACAGCAGCATTTTCGTCAAATTTGATATAAGAACCATCTTTACGACGGGCACCTTTCTTTGTACGAACAACAACTGCTCTTACTACGTCACCTTTTTTTACAACACCGCCTGGTGTTGCATCTTTGACTGTAGCAACGATAACATCACCGATGTTAGCATATCTTCTTGTAGATCCTCCTAACACACGAATGCAAAGGATTTCTTTTGCTCCTGTGTTGTCGGCTACTCTAAGTCTTGACTCCTGCTGAATCATGCCTTTATTCTCCTTTCCAACCAAGCAAAATTATTTTGCTCTTTCGATAATTTCAACAAGTCTCCATCTCTTATCTTTAGAAAGAGGTCTTGTTTCCATAACCTTTACTCTATCTCCAATGTTACATTCGTTATTTTCGTCATGAGCTTTTAATTTGTAAGTTCTTTTAACGATCTTTTTATATAAAGGATGTTTTACGTTGTCTTCGATTGCAACTACGATTGTTTTATCCATTTTATCACTAACGACTTTCCCTACACGGGTTTTTCTTAAATTTCTTTCCACAACAAATTCCTCCTTTCGAAATGATTACTAAGCGTTTGCTTTTGCTGTAATTGCACCCTGAATACGTGCAATATTTCTTCTAACTTCTTTAATTCTGCTTGTATTCTCAAGTTGGTTTGTTGCATTCTGGAATCTTAAGTTGAATAATTCCTTTTTCGCAGCTACTAGCTCATTATTTAATTCGTCTACTGACTTATTATTTAATTCTTTTACAAAATCTCTAGTTTTCACTGTTGTCACCGCCTTCTAAAGCTTCACGAGAAACAATCTTACACTTAATTGGTAATTTGTGTACTGCAAGACGTAATGCTTCTTTTGCAATTTCTTCGCTTACACCAGAAATTTCGAACATTACACGTCCTGGTTTAACAACTGCTACCCAATATTCTAAGTTACCTTTACCTTTACCCATTCGAGTTTCAGCTGGCTGAGCTGTTACTGGTTTGTCAGGGAAAATTTTAATCCAAACTTTACCACCACGTTTGATGTAACGAGTCATAGCTACACGGGCTGCTTCGATCTGGTTTGCTGTGATCCATGCTGGCTCAGTTGCTACGATACCATACTCACCGTAAGTGATCTTATTACCGCGTAATGCTTTTCCGCGCATGCTTCCACGGAACTGTTTACGACGTTTTACTCTTTTTGGCATTAACATTATTTATTTCCCCCTTCCTTTTTTGATGGAAGTACTTCACCATGGTAAATCCATGTTTTAACTCCGACTTTACCATATGTTGTATCTGCTTCTGCAAATCCATAATCAATGTTAGCACGAAGTGTCTGTAGAGGAATTGTTCCCTCGCTGTAGAATTCTGTACGTGCCATATCTGCTCCACCTAAACGTCCGGATACAGATGTTTTGATTCCAAGAGCTCCAGCTCTCATTGTACGCTGCATGCAAGATTTCATTGCACGTCTGAAAGAAATACGATTTTCAAGCTGCTGTGCAATATTCTCTGCAACTAACTGAGCATCTTTGTCTGGTCTTTTTACTTCTTTAACATCGATCAGTAATTTTTTGTCTGTCATTTTCTGAAGATCTTTTTTCAGTTCTTCGATGGAAGATCCACCTTTACCGATTACTACTCCAGGTTTTGCTGTATATACGATTAATTTTACTCTGTCGGAAGCTCTTTCGATTTCAATCTTAGAAATTCCAGCATTGTATAATCTTTTCTTTACATATTTTCTGATTTTGTCGTCTTCTACAAGGTTGTCTGCAAAAGCGTCTTCTGCATACCATCTAGAATCCCAATCTTTAATAATTCCGACTCTCAGACCATGAGGATTAACTTTCTGTCCCATGTTTGCCTCCTTCTATCTATCTTTCATCAAGCACTACTGTAATGTGGCTCATTCTATGTTCGATTCTGTAAGCTCTACCCTGTGCTCTAGGTTTAATTCTCTTCATTGTAGGTCCTTTATTTGCATAACATTCTGCAACGTAAAGGTTTGCTGGGTCCATTCCGTTATTGTTTTCTGCGTTAGCGATTGCAGATTTTAATAACTTTTCAATTAATGATGAAGCATATCTTGGATTGTAAAGTAAAATTCCAAGTGCTGTTTCTACGTCTTTTCCTCTGATCGCATCTAATACAAAAGCTGCTTTTGTTGTAGAAACTCTAGCGTTTCTTAATGTAGCTTTTGGTCTAGTATCTTTATTTGCATTTCTCTCTTTTTTGTACTGAGATCTGCTATATTTCTTTGCCATTTATATGGAACCTCCTTCCAAAATTAATTAATTCATTCCGGTTTTCTTTTCCGTTTTCTTATGTCCACGGAAAGTTCTTGTTGCTACAAACTCTCCAAGTTTGTGTCCAACCATATCTTCTGTAACGTATACCGGTACATGTTTTCTTCCATCATGAACAGCGATTGTGTGTCCTACGAATGATGGGAAGATTGTAGAACGACGAGACCATGTTTTAATAACACTCTTGTCTCCTGCTTCGTTCATAGCGTCTACTTTGTTCAGTAAACTCTTATCTGCAAATGGTCCTTTTTTAAGTGAACGAGCCATAAGTTACCTCCTTGTACTATTTAACAGTTTTACCATCTCTTCTTCTTACGATCATCTTGTTAGATTGTTTGTTTTTCTTACGTGTCTTCAATCCAAGTGCTGGTTTACCCCATGGTGTGCATGGTCCTGGTCTACCGATTCCAGTCTTACCTTCACCACCACCGTGTGGATGGTCATTAGGGTTCATAACAGAACCACGGACTGTAGGACGGATTCCCATGTTACGTTTACGTCCAGCTTTACCAATGTTCACAAGATCATGTTCGATGTTTCCAACCTGACCAATAGTAGCGCGGCATACTACAGGCACCATTCTCATCTCGCCAGATGGTAAACGAAGTGTTGCATATTTTCCTTCTTTAGCCATTAACTGTGCTGAGTTTCCTGCGGAACGAACTAACTGTCCACCTTTTCCAGGATGCATCTCGATGTTATGGATTTCTGTACCAACCGGAATATTTGCCAATGGAAGGCAGTTTCCTACTTTGATTTCAGCTTCTGGTCCATTCATAACAGTTGTTCCAACTGCTAATTTGTTTGGAGCGATAATATATCTTTTTTCACCGTCTGCATAAACTAACAGAGCGATGTTAGCTGTTCTGTTTGGATCGTATTCGATTGCAGCAACTGTTGCTGGAATACCATCTTTATCATTTCTCTTAAAGTCAATAAGTCTGTATTTTCTTCTAGATCCACCTCCGCGGTGTCTTACAGTAATTTTACCCTGATTGTTACGACCAGCGTTCTTCTTTAAAGAAACTACCAGAGATTTTTCTGGTGTAGATTTTGTAATAACATCAAAATCAAGTCCAGTCATATGTCTTCTAGAAGGTGTATATGGGTTATATGATTTAATTCCCATGTCAGTCTCCTTTCAAATCTGATTTAATATCACGCTTTTGTTGCGTATAGTTTCATGTCTATCTTATAAGGTAGTTACACTCGACTAAGCATTCAGCTTTCGCTTTCGCTCGGCTTCATTGAGTCTCGGTAACGGCTTTCTCACTAAGTTCATGCTTCGCATTCACTAAGTGTTCAATGCCTATAGTCCTTCGAAGATTTCGATATCTGCACTTTCTTCAGTAAGCTGTACGATAGCTTTCTTTGTCTTTGCAGTTTTTCCAAAAGTCATTCCACGTCTCTTTGTTTTTCCATCATTGTTCATTGTGTTGACTTTTGCTACTTTTGTTCCTTCGAACATTTTTTCCACTGCTTCTTTAATCTGATTCTTAGTAGCAGATGGATGAACTAAAAAAGTATATTTCTTTTCAGCCATTGCGTTCATACTTTTTTCTGTTACAACTGGCTTTAAGATAACGTCATAATATTTAATATCTGCCATTATGCATATACCTCCTCGATATTTGCAACTGCTTCCTTAGAAACAACTACAGTGTCATATTTTAAAATGTCATATACATTGATCGTGCTTGTTAAAGCAGTTTTAACTCCTGGAAGGTTTCTTGCAGATAATACTAAGTTATCGTTTTTAGATCCCATAACCACTAATGCTTTCTTAGCACCAACGCTGTCAAGCATTGCTTTTACGTTCTTAGTTTTGATCTCGTCGAATTTGAATTCGTCGATTACTACGAATTTGTCTGCCTGTACTCTAGATGTTAAAGCAGATTTTAAAGCAATACGTCTTTCTTTCTTGTTTAATTTCTTTGTGTACTCTCTTGGTGTTGGAGCAAATACAACTCCTCCGCCTTTCCACTGTGGAGCACGGATAGATCCCTGTCTTGCGTGACCTGTTCCTTTCTGTCTCCAAGGTTTTCTTCCACCACCGCGAACTTCAGAACGTGTTTTAGCTTTCTGTGTTCCCTGACGGTTATTTGCTAACTGGCTTACTACTGCCAGATGTACTAAATGTTCATTTATCTCAACGCCAAAGATGTTGTCGTTTAATTCTAATTTTTCAACTTCTTTGCCTTCCATATTTAATACAGATACTGTTGCCATCTTATATAGTCCTCCTTTCTTTTAAAGACCTATGCCTTTACTGATTCTTTTAACATTACTAAAGATTTTTTAGGTCCTGGTACAGCACCTTTTACTAAAATAATGTTCTGATCAGCGTCAACTTTTACGATTTCAAGATTCTGAATAGTAACTCTTTCTGCTCCCATTTGTCCTGGCATTTTCTTTCCTTTGAATACTTTGCTAGGATCAGAAGCCATACCATTAGAACCTGCATGACGATGATATTTAGAACCATGGGCAGATGGACCTGATTTCAAACCGTGACGTTTGATACCACCAGCATATCCTTTACCTTTTGATGTAGCAGTTGCATCGATTTTGTCTCCTGCTGCGAAGATGTCAGCTTTGATTTCCTGACCTACTGTGTATTCTTCAGCATTTTCAAATCTGAATTCTCTTACGAATCTTTTTGGTGCAACTCCTGCTTTATCGAAGTGTCCTTTCTGTGGTTTGTTGATCCCTTTTTCTTTCTTGTCAACAAAACCAACCTGAACTGCGCTGTATCCGTCATTCTCTTCTGTTTTTACCTGAGTAACAACACAAGGTCCTGCCTGTAATACAGTAACTGGAGTTAAAACTCCATCTTCGTTGAAAATCTGAGTCATTCCAACTTTTGTTGTTAAAATCGCTTTTTTCATTTTGATTGTTCCTCCTATTTAATCTACAGCGGATTATAACGCTTAACGTTGTAATCATCCTAGACGCTACAAGCTTAAGGGGATACCTCATTTACTCATAACCCTGTAGGGATTACCTATTTGTTTTTCATCTTGATATCGATGTACACACCAGCTGGTACTTCTAATTTAGATAATGCATCAACTGTTTTCTGTGATGGTGTGATGATATCAATCAATCTCTTATGAGTTCTCTGTTCGAACTGTTCTCTGGAATCTTTATATTTGTGAGTCGCTCTAAGAATTGTGATGATTTCTTTCTTAGTTGGCATTGGAACTGGTCCGCTCACCTTAGATCCTGTCTTTTTAACTGTTTCAATAATGCTTTTTGCGCTTGCATCGATTAACTGATGATCGTATGCTTTTAATGTAATTCTCATTACCTGACTTGCTGCCATAAAAAAAGCCGCCTCCTTTTCGTACTATAAATGTTTTTGTAGCACGACAAGTGGTGACTGTACACTCCTCCGTGTGTATCGTGAAATCTACACACTGCGTCTCTATTCCGGACTACACCGGTGTTCAATAGATTGTATATTCGTACAGTGACTTGTCGCCAGTTTTAACAACTTGACATTCGCTCCACGGAAAACCTGCAAAGGCTTTTGCCTCTACAGCAACCTCACGCTTCAACGCTATCAAGGTCACAACATTTGCTATTATATATGATGTTTCAAATTAATGCAAGGGGTTTTTCGATTTTTTTTGCATGTTTTTGATAAAATACAAAATGTAGTGTTTTCTGTATGAGTATTACCGTTTTGGGCACAAGATAATCTTGTTTTTTATGTTTTTTTGCATAAATGAAAACGAGTTCTTTCCTTATTATATATAGAAAGAACTCGTTTTGCAATTTTTATTTTGTTTTGATCGTCTTTTCTAAACCAGCTTGTTATACTCTTCCACGATTACTTTCGTCATTCGATCTTCTGGTTTTAATCCAATATATTTGACAACTGCTGCTTCCGGACCATTCTCTTTGATATAGTTTTGCAGTTCTACTGCCTGTGCATCTTCTTCGTTCTTATAAAACATTGCGCAAGCTGCTCCTTTTAATAGGTAACTGTTGTCTAACCCTAATTCTTCACACTGGATCGCAGGTCCCATGATACGGTCATTTGCAGAGATCTTTCTGATTGGTTCTCTTGCCACTCGTGCGATCGGATCAGATACTCCTGGCGTTGTAAATCTCTTAATGATCATTGAATTCATATATTCTACCAGATCTTCATGTGCAAATCCATAAATTTTTTCAAGTGCTGATGCTGATTCCATAACTGTTTTCTTAACATCCTCAAGCACCTGAGTATCTGCTAATCCTTCTTGTACTGTACTGTATCCTTTTACAAATCCAAAATAGCTTGTAACTGCATGTGCACAGTTTACCATATAAATCTTTCTCTGTAAGAACTTTGCCAGATCATCAACATATTCTGCACCTTTAACTGGTTCTGATTCTGGATCTTCCAACTTGTTTTTCTCAACCGGAAGTTCAAATGCATCTCCAACTTCAATTCCATCTTTTCCATGATGATGCCCATCAAATACCATACGGTCAACTGCTGTGTTAGGGAATACTGCGACTTTGTCCATTTCTTCTTCTGTCATGATTCCTGTTTCAATCATTGCTTTCTTAAGAATGTCAGTTCCCATGATCGCATTTTCACATGCCATAACAACTAATTTCTTGTCATTACTAGCTTCCACTCTTGCTTTTAAACCTTTTGTAATCGTTGGTGCTACTTTTGGAAGGTTTGTTGCCATAACAGATGTTGTTAAGACTTCTGCTTTTGCAATCTCTTTTATGACTTTATCTTCCTGTGTGATGGTGGAATATGCCTCCACCTGATCGATAACTTTTTCTTCATAATCATGATCGATCAAAAACAGACTGTATTCATGTGTTTCATTCACAAGGTCAACTAATGGCTGTACAACGTCTGCAAAAACAATTTTATATCCGCTGTCATGTAATAAATCTGCGATAAATCCACGACCAATCTTTCCTGCTCCAAAATGTACTGCTGTTTTCATGTGTTATATTCCACCTTTCTTTGAATTGCGGCATACTTTTTAATATCCGCATGCCGCATTATTGTTTATAAATTCAATAATTTGATAACTTCTTCTTTTGATGTTGCATTCTTTAATTTTTCAATTACACCTTCGTCCATTAAAGTCTGTCCGATCTTTCCAAGAAGTTCTACATGTTCTTCTCCTTTTCCTGCAACTCCTACAAGAATGTATGCTTTTTCTCCACCAAAATCTACTCCTTCTGGTACCTGTACAAAACAGATTCCTGAGTTTTTGATCGTTTCTTTCGAACTTGCAAGTCCATGTGGAAGCGCTACTCCATTTCCAAGATAAACAGACGCTTCTTTATCTCTCTGTAACATATCCGCCTTGTAACTTTCATCTGTATATCCACCTTTGATAAAAATATCAGCACAAGCTTTGATTGCTTCTTCTTTGTTTGTGTATTTTGCATTTAATACAATGTTATCTTCACAAAATACATCTGGCACATCATGCCCTAACATTCTCTGAATCTCTATAATGATTCTTTCATATTCTGACTGATCCATAAAGTTACTTAATGTAAGAATTGGAATATTCGTTCCTTCCACTGACATCTTTGCACGCTCTTCCAAATTTACATTTGTTACGACTACATCTGCATCTTTCGGAATGTCTGCAACTGCCACGTGTTTAATATCTGGTTTTAATCCGATTTCTTCTAATTTTTTCTTAAGGATCGTAACTCCCATTGCAGAAGATCCCATTCCTGCATCACAAGCAAAGATCACTTTATTTAATTTCTGAATCTTAGCATCTGCTGTTGCAGTCAGTGTTGGTGTTTCTTCTTCCTCATCATGTTTAAATGCTTTTAATACGATAGCTGCTCCTGCAAATGAAATTGCCAATGATCCAAAGTATGCAATCGTATTCACTAACATACATGCTTTTGGAGTCATCATGTAATAGGAAATAACTGATCCTGGTGATACTGGTCCAACAACTCCACCACCAAAGTTTGTCAACACAAATAACGAGAACATATTTCCAAGAATTGGTCCAATGATCGTTAATGGCATTGTCAGGCAGTATGGAAAACATACTTCAGCGATACCACCGAAGAACATGATGATCACAGCTCCTGGTGCTGATTTCTTTGCTGATTTGTTTCCAAAGATTGCAAATGCTAAACTTAATCCTACCCATGCAGCTCCACTTGCTTCTACCAAGAATAAGACAGATTTTCCTGCTTCTGCAGCCTGCTGTAATCCAAGTGGTGTCATGATACCATGGTTGATTGCATTATTTAAGAATAAAATTTCTGCTGGCTGTACAAATAATTCTGTTAATGGTAGCATGTTGTGATCAGTCAAATACTGAACTCCACCTGTCAGTACTGTCTGAATCGCTGTCATGATTGGTGCTACACCAACATAACCGATGATACAAATTACAAATCCGATAATACCAAGTGAAAAGTTATCAACCAACATCTCAAGTCCTGGTTTGACTTTTCCTTCAACAGCTTTGTCAAATGCACGGATACATACTGCTGCAACTGGTCCTAAGATCATACCTGCAACAAGCATTGTAACGTCTGCTCCTACAACTGCTCCCATCGTTGCAAATGCACCGATAACTCCTCCACGTCGTCCATAAATATTAGATCCTGCGGTATAACCGATCAGACAAGGCAGTAAATATGTTAAGATTGGTGATACCAGTTTATTTAAATATGCATTTGGCGCCCATCCTGTATCGATAAACAGTGCTGTTAAAAGACCCCATCCAATGAATACACCGATATTTGGCATAACCATTGCGCTTAACAGCGAACCAAATTTTTGAATCTTTGCCTGTGCCTTTTTCATATATTTTCTCCTTTCAACTTACTCCATGTTTGCATGGCGTTTGAACATTGTTTCTTCTGTTTCTCCAAGAATTGGCATTAAATCCATCACAATGCTGTCGTAAATGAGCCAGCTTAACTGCTCAAATAAATTTCCTCCCGGCTGTTCTGTCACTACATCGCTTGTATGTTCTGCATTTTTCTGTGTTGCTCCTGGAATTGTAACAATTGCGTCTGCCATCTCTCCGATCGCTGCTTCGGGACAGATCGTAAGTGTTGCAACCGTTGCTCCCTGTGCTTTTGCTTTTTCACAATCAGAGACAAGACTTGCTGTTTTTCCTGATCCTGATCCTACGATCAGAAGATCTCCTGCCTGAATGGATGGTGTTGTTGTTTCTCCTACAAAATAAACTGTAAATCCAAGGTGCATCATTCGGTTTGCAAATCCTCTTGCTGCAAATCCTGAACGTCCGGCACCTGCGATAAAGATACGATTTGCTTTCTGACAAAGATCTACAACTTCTTTGATTTCTTCTTCTTTAATCAGTTTACCATATTTGTATAATTCGTTTGTAATAATCTGAAGTGTTTTTGCTTCCATTTCTTTATCCTCCTGACTATTTATTAATAATATCATAAATTGCTTTTGCAGCTGCTACCGGATCTTCTGCATGGTTGATTCCACCACCTACGATGATTACTTCTGGATCTAATTTCTTGTAGTCTTCTAATGTCTTTTCATTGATTCCACCAGCTACAGATACGATAGAATGTTCTACACACTGTTTCATTTCTGCTAATTTCTCAAGTGGTGTGATTCCAACTGCCTGCTGGTCAACCCCTACGTGAACTCCGATAAAATCAACTCCGACTGCTTCGATTTCTTTGACACGTTTTGGTACATCTTCGACACAGATCATATCAACCATTGTCTGTTTTCCATATTTCTTCGCTGCTTTTACACATCCTTCGATTGTTAATGTATCTGTCACACCAAGTACTGTACAATAATCAGCTCCTGCTTTAAATGTTTCTTCTGCTTCGTATTCTCCAGCATCCATAATCTTTGTATCAGCTAAAATTTCGCAATCTGGATATTTTTCTTTGAAGATTCTAACTGGTCTCATTCCTTCTTCGATAATAAATGGTGATCCTACTTCTATGATGTCTACATAAGGATGAACCTTATCTAATAATACTACTGCCTCGTCTAATGTGATATCGTCTAACGCTAACTGTAATTTCATGTTTCTTTCCTCCTAAATAAAACCTTTTATGTTACGTTGTTTTGTTGTTCCTTTCGATGGCTTTATATTAGCACTGTTTGTGGCAACTTGCAACCTTTATTTTGTTATTTTACACATTTTAGTTGTTTTTTACAAATTATATTGGCTATTTTTGTGCATCTTTCCTATTTATGAGTTATGTCATTTGTTTTTTACACATTTTATTGCTGTTAAATTTGCATTTTTACAATTTGTCACTGTTATTCACTTATAAAATGTGGTAAAATACATATATATTATGAAGGAGGTATGGAAAATGGCTCGTTTAAATGCCCATGACAGGCAGTCACAGATTATAGAATTATTGAATAATAATGGTTCTATAAAAGCAACTGAACTTGCAGATTATTTTTCTGTTTCCAGAGAAACGATCCGAAGAGATTTAAATACATTGAGTGAAAATGGTTCTATCAAAAAAGGATTTGGTGGTGCGATCGCTATGAACGATTTCACAACACTTCCTATTGATTCACGTTTATTAGATGAACATGATGCGAAGAAAAGAATTGTGCAAAAAGCTTTATCATTTATTCCAGATCACGGATTTATCTTTCTTGATACTGGAAGTACTACTTTAAGTCTTGCTTTACAATTAAAAAATTTATCTGGTTATACGATCATCACAAATTCAATTCCTGTATTAACCACTCTCATCGACAGTAAAAATCATTTAATCTTTCTTGGTGGGGAGTGTGATTCTGAAGTTATGGCAAGTGTTGGTGTACAGGTCATTGAACTTTTAAAGACTTTAAGAGTTGATATTGCTTTTCTAGGATCAGCAGGATTCGAACATCATCATGGACCGGCAACGAATGCATTTGCAGATGGTCAGATTAAATCATGTGCAATATCATGTTCGCAGACAAGTATCGTATTATCCGACAGCAGAAAGGCAAAATATTCTTCTTTCCAGCAATATGCTTCTTGGAGTGATATAGATTATCTGATCTCAGATACAGATTTTCCACAAGAAACTGCCTCACAGTTGCAAAAATCCACAAATGTGATCCTTGTGTAAACAAAATGAGGATTGTATTAAACATTTTGATGATCAAAAAAAGAATATCTAGCAACAGAGATCGGAGGTAGGAGCCATAAAAACTAAAATTAAAGTATTATCAGGAGCACAATTAAAATACATTGCATTTTTATCAATGCTGATCGATCACACAAATAAAGCGTTGATCTATCCAAATTTAAATGGTGGCCGATTGAATACAGTTAGTGACATATTTGACATTATCGGGAGAATTGCATTTCCAATCTTTGCATTTTTACTTGTAGAAGGTTTTTTTAAAACAAGAAGCAGGGCTAAATATCTTGCAACTTTATTAGTATTCGGGGTAATTTCAGAAATTCCTTTTGATCTGTTTACAACAAAGCAATTTTTTGAACCAAACTGGAATAACATTATGTTTACGTTAGCACTTGTACTTGTTACAATTTGGATGATCGACGTGTTAAAAAAGAAAATGGAGAAGTTTCCTAAGATATTATGGTTTCTCTTGTCATTTGTGATCCTGGCGGTCATGTGCCTGATTGCTGCCATTCTCAGCCTTGACTATGATTATCATGCAATTTTAATTGGATATTTTTATTATATTTTCCATGGAAGGGAACTTATTGCAATTCCATTTAATTTCTTATCCATGTATAAAGAACCATGGGCACTTCTTGGATTTGGATTGGTACTTACGTATAACGGAGAACGTGGAAAACAGAATAAGCTGATCAATTATTTATTTTATCCTGTACACATGTTGATACTTGGACTGTTGAGAATATACTTAGGAATATAAGCAGAAAAAAATAGTTAAATTTGTAAGGTGGTCAACTGCAGTCTTTCAGTATATGATAAAAAATAAATAAGCAACCAATACCGTATAACATACACTCTGTGTAGTGATTTGAATAGTGTTCCGTTGTATGAGTCAGAAAGAAGATAAGAAGAAATATTTATAAGAAAAAAGGGTGACAACATGAGCACTTTTTGAATGCGTTTTTTACAAATTCGCAGCGCCCTGTGGTCGATTGTTTGAACGTAGCTGCGGGCATTTTGGCTCGCAGCAAGTGAGTTATCGAAGGAACAGGCGCGGATCAGCGATTTGTAAAAAACGCTTTCAAAAATGCGGAGTGTCATCCCTTTTTCTTATAAATATTTCTTCTTATCTTCTTTCTGACTCATACATGCAACACTACCTACAAATCAGAATTTTCGAAATCTCTGATACCTCTGTTCCACCAATTCTTCCGGCGTCATCTTATCATATTTCTCAATAAATCCAAGTATCATCTCTTTCATCTGCTCAGAAATATCTAAAATATTATCAATACTAACCGGTTCTGGCTCTTCAATCACCTGTTCGATCACACCTAATTCTTTTAGATCGTTCGCTGTGATCTTCATAACCTTAGCTGCCTCAGAAGCTCTGTTTCCGTCTTTCCAAAGAATTGCTGCAAATCCTTCTGGGGATAAAATGGAATATGTAGAGTTCTCTAAACTCCATACTTCATTACCAATAGCCATTGCTAAGGCTCCACCGCTTCCTCCTTCTCCGATCATGATGGAAAGGATTGGTACTTTGATATTTGACATCTCGAATAAGTTTCTTGCGATTGCTTCTCCGACTCCGCCTTCTTCTGCTTCAATTCCACAGAATGCTCCTGGTGTGTCTACAAAGAGGATGATCGGACGGTGAAATTTCTCTGCCTGTTTCATCAGTCTTAAGGATTTTCGATATCCTTCTGGTGATGGCATTCCGAAATTTCGTCTGATATTTTCTTTGGTTGAGCGTCCTTTTTGTTGTCCGATGACTGTGACTGGTCTTCCGCCGATGGAAGCTAAACCACCAACGATTGCTTTGTCATCTCCAAAATAACGGTCTCCGTGTAAGGACATATATCGTTCAAAAATCGTAGAAATATAATCAAGACTTGTTGGGCGTTCTGCTGATCTTGAGATCTGCACTCTTTCCCATGGGGTAAAATTACTGCTCATATTCACAACTCCTTATGATCGTTACCAGCACTTTTCTTAATTTCTTGCGCTCTACGATCTTATCTACAAATCCATGTTCTAACAAAAATTCTGCTCGCTGGAATCCTTCTGGCAACTTCTGTCCGATCGTCTGTTCAATGACTCTCGGTCCAGCAAATCCGATCAATGCTCCTGGCTCTGCTAAGATAACATCTCCAAGCATTGCAAAACTTGCTGTAACACCTCCAGTTGTAGGATCTGTTAATACTGTGATATATAATAATCCTGCTTCATCATGGCGTTTCAATGCTGCGGATGTTTTTGCCATCTGCATCAGAGATACGATTCCTTCCTGCATTCTAGCTCCACCAGAGCATGTGAAAATGATGATCGGTAATCTCATCTGTGTTGCACGTTCAACTGCTCGTGTGATCTTCTCACCAACAACTTCTCCCATGCTTCCCATCATGAAATCTGCTCCCATGACTGCGATCACAACATCTTTTCCTAAAATCTTACCTTTTCCTGTAACGACTGCTTCATCAAGATTTGTTACAGAACGTTGACGTTCCAGTTTATTTTTATATCCTGGGAAGTTCAGTGGATCGCTTGTATCCATCTTTGCATCCCATTCTTCAAAAGTATCTTTATCTAATACCATGGCAATTCTTGTCTTTGGACGAATTCTGAAATAACTGCCACAGACTGGACATACATAATCATTTTCGATCAGATCCTCATTATATACAGGCTTTCCACAGCAGTTACACTTCTGGAATAATCCTTCTGGTGCCTGAAATTCAAGGAGCGTATCCTTTGCTTTTCGTACACGTTCTGCCTGTTTTACTTCCTGAGGTGATAATGTCCTTTTCTTAAACATATCTTTTAATGACATGATACTCACCTTAACTTTCTTTATTTAACTTCATTTTCAGACTGATGTTTTTTCTGAAAACGTTCAATAAATCCTGTATCAACATTTCCTTCGATGAAATCTTCATCATTGATGATCTCATACTGATAATCGATATTTGTCTTCACGCCTTCTAACACAAGTTCTCCTAATGCATTGCGGAGTTTTCTTAGTGCAAGTTCACGGTTCTTATCATACACGATCAGTTTTGCGATCATGGAATCATAGTATGGCGGAATCTTGTATCCTGCGAATAATGCAGAATCAATCCTTACTCCCTTTCCTCCTGGAAAATGCACATTTGTCACAGTTCCAGGGCTTGGACGGAAATCATGTTCTGTATCTTCCGCATTGATCCTCACTTCGATCGCATGTCCATGCACATGAACATCTTCCTGAGAATATGTCAGATGTTCCCCTGCTGCGATACGGATCTGTTCACGGATCAGATCGATTCCTGTAACCCATTCAGTCACTGGATGTTCTACCTGAATTCTTGTGTTCATCTCGATAAAATAGAAATCTCCGTGTTTGTCACGTAAGAATTCAATTGTTCCTGCACTGTAGTATTCTGCTGCTTTCGCTGCTTTGACTGCAATCTCACCCATCTTCTTTCGCTGTTCATCACTGATAGCTGGAGATGGTGATTCTTCGATCAGTTTCTGATGTCTCCTCTGGATGGAACAATCTCTTTCTCCAAGATGGATCGTATTTCCATATTTATCTGCAAGGATCTGGAATTCGATATGTCGTGGATCTTCGATATATTTTTCAATATACATTGTTCCATCACCAAATGCATTCTCTGCTTCTAACTTCGCTGTCTCAAAAGTATGTACGAAGTCTTCAGAGTTATAGCAGACACGCATTCCCTTTCCGCCACCACCTGCGGAAGCTTTGATCATGACTGGGTATCCCATATCATCTGCGATCTTCTGTCCTTCTTCTGCTTCATATACAGCATCTTTTGTACCAGGAACTACAGGAACTCCTGCATCCATCATCGTCTTTCTTGCTGCGGATTTGTTACCCATGCGGTCAATGATCTCTGCAGATGGACCAATGAATGTAATATTACATTTCTCACACATTCTTACAAATTTACTGTTTTCTGACAAAAATCCAAATCCTGGATGGATCGCATCCGCTCCGACTGCCATTGCAGCCCCAAGTACACGTTCCATGTCAAGATAACTGTCTTTGGCAGGTGCTGGTCCGATACAGACTGTCTGATCTGCCAATTGGGCATGGAGTGCGTCTTTATCTGCCTCAGAGCAGATTGCAACGGACATGATATCCATCTCACGGCATGCACGAATAATACGAACCGCGATCTCTCCTCTATTTGCAATTAAAATCTTCTTAAACATTTAAGAAACCCTCTCTATCCAATCATAAACGTAATCTCTGCAGATGCTACTTTCTTTCCATCTACAGTTGCTGTCCCTTTTGCAACACCGACTGGTCCTTTGACTTTGATCATCTCAACTTCTAATGTCAGCACATCTCCAGGAACAACTTTTCCTCTGAATTTTGCTTTATTGACTCCGCCTAAGAATGCGATCTTTCCTTTATATTCATCAGCAGAAAGTGCACATACGGCTCCTGTCTGTGCTAACGCTTCAATGATCAGTACTCCAGGCATAACTGGTTCTTGTGGAAAATGTCCTGCAAAAAATGGTTCATTATATGTCACACATTTTTTACCAACGATACGTTTTCCTTCTTCCATCTCCTCAATGCGATCCACTAATAAAAATGGACTTCTGTGAGGGATTGTATTCATAATATCTTTAATATCCATTACCATAATAAATATTCTGCCTTTCTTACTGGATAACCATTAATGGCTGACCATATTCAACCATCTCGCCATTCTCAACTAAAATAGCTGCAACTGTTCCATCGTATTCGCTTTCTACTTCGTTCATAAGTTTCATTGCTTCAACGATTCCAATAACCTGTCCTTTTTTAACTTTGTCTCCAACGGATACGAATGGTTCTGCTCCTTCTGATGGCGCTGCATAAAATGTACCAACAAGTGGTGCTTTGATCTCATCTCCGTAGAGGACCTCTTCCGGCTGTTCTTCACTCTGCTCTGGCATGATCGCTGCATTCTGTACTGGAACTCCAGCAACAGATGCATCAACTGTTGCGATCTTAGCTTTTTTCTTAGCGATTCTGATTGAAAATTCTTCATTATTATATTCAAATTCATCGACATTTGCAGCGGATACTGCAGCGATCAATTCTTTCATTTCTTTGACTTCCATGTAAGTCTCCTTCTAAATTAATCTTCAAATTTCTTCACAAGAAGTGTTGCGTTATGTCCTCCAAATCCAAGGGAGTTACTCATAGCGTAATTTACCTTGCGGTCTGTTACTGGCTCTAATGTATAATCAAGATCACATTCTTCATCTGGAACTTTTAATCCAACTGTTGGATGAATGTAATCTTCTTCGATTGATTTGACACATGTGATAAATTCGATTGCACCAGCTGCTCCAAGTCCATGACCGATCATAGATTTTGTAGAGCTGATCTTCACATCATATGCATGTTCTCCTAATGCTTTCTTGATCGCTTTTGTCTCAAATAAATCATTTGCATGTGTGCTTGTTCCATGTGCATTGATATAATCTACTTTATCTGGTGTGATCTCAGCTTCGTCCATTGCAAATACCATGGCTCTTGCTGCACCTTCTCCGTCTTCGCAAGGAGATGTGATATGATATGCATCACTTGTTGCTCCATATCCAACAACCTCTGCTAAAATATTTGCTCCTCTTGCCTGTGCATGTTCAAGACTTTCTAATACAACGATTCCTGCCCCTTCACCGATGACAAATCCATCTCTTTCTTTGTCAAATGGGATAGATGCTCTCTCTGGATCATCAGATCCGCTTAATGCTGTTAATGCTGCAAATCCGCTGACTGCTACTTCTGATACCGCTGCTTCTGTTCCACCAGCTACCATCACATCTGCTTCTCCAACCTGAATAGATCTGTATGCTTCACCGATTGACTGTGTTCCTGTTGCACATGCTGTGACAACATTGATACTCTTTCCACGAAGTCCGAATGCAATAGATACATTTCCTGCTGCCATATTAGAAATCATCATTGGAACCGCCAGAGGTTTTACTCTGTTTGGTCCTTTCTGATCAAGAAGTCTTGTTGTCTTTTCGATCATCTGAAGGCTACCAACTCCACATCCTACAGAGACACCAATTCTTGTTGTATCTTCTTTCTCAAGGTCCAATCCTGCATCTTCAATTGCTTCCTTTGATGCAGCAACAGCATACTGTGAAAATAATTCCATACGTCTTGCTGCTTTTGGTTTCATATAGTCTTTTGCATTGAAGCCTTTAACTTCCGCTGCCAAATGTGCTTTATATTCTGTCGCATCAAAATATGTAATCGGTGCAAATCCGATCTTCTGCTCCTTGACACCACTCCAAAATTCTTCCACGCTGTTTCCGATCGGTGTGATCGCACCCATACCAGTTACAACGACACGTTTCATGTTCTTCATATAAAAACTCCTTTACATTCCCATTCCGCCATCAACACTGATCGTCTGGCCTGTAATATATGCTGCCTTGTCAGATGCTAAGAAAGCAACTGTTTCTGCAATATCTTTTGTCTGTCCCATTCTCTTTAACGGAATACTTGCTAATAAATTCTCTTTGACATCTTCTGGCAGTACGTCTGTCATCTCTGTTTCGATAAATCCAGGTGCGATCGCATTGACCGTGATTCCTCTGGAACCTAATTCTCTTGCAAGAGATTTTGTCATACCAATGATACCAGCCTTAGATGCACAGTAATTGACCTGTCCTGCATTTCCCATGACCCCGGATACAGAAGACATATTGATGATATGTCCAGATTTCTGCTTTAACATGATTCTTGAAACATGTTTCATACAGTTAAATGCACCTTTTAGATTTACTTCGATGACTTTATCAAATTCTTCTTCACTCATTCTCATGATCAGGTTGTCTTTTGTGATTCCGGCATTATTTACCAGAATATCAATTGACCCAAATTCTTTCTTTACAGAAGTGATCATCTCTTTCGCAACATCAAAATCAGAGACATCTCCCTGATATGCTTTTGCATTACCGCCTGCTGCTTTGATCTCTTCTACTACCGCTTCTGCTTTATCTTTGGAACCGCAATAATTTACGATCACAGTTGCTCCATATCCTGCAAGAGTTAAAGCTGTTTCTCTTCCAATTCCGCGGCTTGCACCTGTTACGATTGCAACTTTTCCACTTAACATGATTACATGATCTCCTTTAATTTCTCTAAATCTTCTACTTTCGCAATGTTGATTGCTTTGACACTACGGTCGATCTTACGCATAAATCCACATAATGTCTTTCCTGGGCCGATCTCTACAAATGTATCTGCACCATCGGCGATCATCTTCTCAATAGATTGTTCCCAGCATACAGAAGAATAAACCTGTCTTCCAAGCAGTTTCTTGACTTCATCTTTGTTTGTGATAAATTCTGCTGTTGTATTGGATACATATGGTACCTTTGGATCATTTACTTCGACATCTACTAATACATCTAATAATTTCTCTCCCGCTGGTTTTAACATTGGAGAATGGAAAGGTCCGCTGACTTTCAGTGGAAGTACTCTCTTAGCCCCAGCTTCTTTTAATGCATCTCCAGCTTTCGCTACTGCCTCTGATTCACCAGAAATAACAATCTGTCCTGGACAGTTATAGTTTGCGATCGTTACGATTCCTTCAACGTCTGGTAAAACTGCTTCAATCGCTTCTTTTTTCATTCCAAGAACCGCTGACATTGCTCCTTCTCCTGCTGGAACAGTATCCTGCATAAGAATACCTCTCTGTCTTACCACCTTCACGGCATCTTCAAAGCTCATAACATCAGAAGCCACCAATGCACAGTATTCTCCAAGACTTAATCCAGCTGTCAGATCAGGCTTTAATCCCATTTCTTCGATCTTCTTTAAGATTGCGACACTTGCAGTTACCATAGCTGCCTGTGTATACTCTGTAATATTGATATCTTCATTCTCTTCAAAGCAAAGTTTCTTTACATCAATATCCAGAACTTCATTCGCTTTGTCGAAAATCTCTTTGCTGCATGCAAAAGAATCATAAAAATCCTTTCCCATTCCAACATACTGCGCTCCCTGTCCCGGAAACATAAATACGATTTTACCCATTATCTTTACCTCGTTGATCTATTCGTTCTTAAATAATTAGTTTGATATTCAAAATATTTTCTTCAAAAAATTGACTTATAACAGGAATGTTATAAGTCAATCTCACAATTTCTTTAGTCTTCTACACCTTTGTCTTTTAAGTAGTTGATAACATCACCAACTGTATTTAATTCTGCAAGATCATCAGATGGGATCTCAACATCATATTCTTCTTCTAATGCCATAACTAATTCAAACAAATCTAATGAATCAGCATCAAGGTCATCTTTGAAAGATGCTTCTAAAGTAACTTCATCTTCGCTTACGCTTAACTGATCCGCAATGATCTCTTTCATCTTCTCTAACATAATTATTCTCCTTCACACTCTAATTAGTTTGATTCTCAAAGTATACATTCTTCTAATGTCTTCTGTCAAGTTCTCTTGTAAAATTACTTCTATATTATACGAAACTATACATAATTATGCAAGTCTATCATTACCATTCCGTGCATCTTTTACGAAACATTTTCATATTATTCTGTATACTCTATACCAATTGCGTTTTTCACAAAATCTCCATATTTTAAACACAAACTATTCAGACTTTTATCACAGTTTGATTGGTTTTTTCCAATAAAATAAGGTTCAGCTATTGCAAAAGGAGGACAACATTTTGATAGAAGTAAAACATCTGACCAAAAAATATGGCACGCATCTCGCTGTGGATGACTTGTCATTTACAATTGAAAAAGGACGGATTTACGGTTTTCTTGGACCAAACGGAGCTGGTAAATCCACGACTATGAATATTATGACCGGATATATCGGTGCAACAAGCGGAGAGGTTATCATCAATGAGCATAACATTCTTGAAGAACCTGAAAAAGCCAAAAAATGCATCGGATATCTTCCGGAAATTCCACCATTATATCTTGATATGACTGTTTCGGAATATCTGCATTTTGTAGCAGAATTAAAGAAAATTCCGAAAACTGACCGTGATTCTCAGGTCTTAAAAGTTATGGAACTGATCAAACTTGTTAGTATGAAAGACCGCTTGATCAAAAATCTTTCCAAAGGTTACCGCCAGAGAACAGGACTTGCTGCCGCAATTCTTGGTTTCCCTGATATTATCATCTTAGACGAACCAACCGTTGGGCTTGATCCAAAACAGATCATCGAAATCCGTGAACTGATTCGTACACTTGCCAAAGATCATACAGTGATCCTAAGTTCTCATATTCTTGCGGAAGTGCAGGAAATCTGTGACGATATTTTGATCATTTCCAAAGGAAAATTAGTTGCAGAAGGAAGTCCTGAGCAATTAGAAAATTTAACTCATGGAAAAGAATCTGTTGAACTTACCATTCAGGCAGATCAAGTTTCTGTAAAACAGATCCTTTCTGATATTTCTGGCATTGATGATATCAGCTGGCTGAATATCAATGAAAACAGTTGTCATATTCAGATCAATACAAGCAACGATACGCAGGAATTATGTGCGGATCTCTCTCTTGCATTTGCACAACAGAAAATGCCTGTGACACAGATGTTTGTAAATAAGGCAACTCTGGAAGATATTTTCCTTGAATTAACTGGAGGTGAAAAATAATGCTTGCTATCTACAAAAGGGAAGTCCGTTCCTATTTTAATTCCATGATCGGATGCGTATTTGCTGCATTCTTAACGATCATTGGCGGTGTATATTTTATGGTTTATAACCTTTACAGTGGTTATCCATTTTTCGCCTACTCTTTAGCGGGCGTTATTTTCATGTTACTGATCTCTGTCCCTGTTTTATCTATGAAATCATTTGCAGAGGACCGAAAAAATAAAACAGACCAGTTATTATTAACTTCTCCTGTTTCACTTGTTGAGATCGTATTAGGAAAATATTTTGCTATGGTAACTGTATTTGCAATTCCATGTATCATTTACTGTATTTTCCCACTGATCATCAAACTTCAAGGAAATGCACATTTATTAGTTGATTATTCTTCTATCCTTGCATTTTTCCTGCTTGGATGTGTGTTTATCGCAATTGGAATGTTTTTATCTTCCCTCACTGAAAGCCCCGTGATCGCAGCGATCAGTACTTGTGCAGCGTTATTTTTCTTCTATCTGTTAGATAATCTGCTACAGTACCTTCCTACTAGTGCCATCAGTAACCTTGCGATCTGGATCATCGTATTTATCTTGATCGGCTTGCTGATCTATCATATTACGAAAAATCAGATGATCGCTGGTGTGATCACAGGTATTGGTATCATTACTGGTGTGATCATTTATTTTGTGAAAAAGACATTGCTTGAAAATCTGTTTTCCACACTTTTAGGGCACCTTGTATTAACAGATATCTTTTATAATTTCTCACAGAATTATATTTTTGATATTGGAGGACTTCTGACTTATCTGTCGCTGATCGTCCTTCTGGTATTTTTGACTGTACAAACATTTGAGAAAAGACGTTGGAGTTAGGAGGAAATTATCGTGGATAAAATCAAAAATTTATTTCAAAGTAATGATTCGAAACATGGATCTTATACCCTCGCTATGACATCCATCGTGATCGCAATCGTTATCATTTTTAATATGATCGTAAATCTTGTCCCAGAAAATATGAGACAGATTGATATCAGCAGTACAAACATTTATGAAATTTCATCTAAGAGTGAGAAGATCATCAAAAATGTAGATGACGACGTCACTTTTTATGTATTAGCACAAAAAGACAGTACAGATAAACGTATTAAAACTTTCATCAATAAATACGCTTCATTATCAAAGAAGATTCATGTAGAATGGATCGATCCTGTGCTTCATCCATCTGCACTGACAAAATACGGAACAGAAGAAAATAATATTGTTGTATCATGCAAGAAAACAAATCGTAAGATCACAGTTTCTTTTGATGATATTTTAGTTTCTGATAGTTCTTCTTATTATAGTACTTCCTCTTCATCTGCTTCTCAGTTTGATGGAGATGGACAGCTTACAAGTGCATTAAATTATGTCACAAGCACAAAAGAATACAAAGCTTATTATACTTCTGGACATGGGGAATCTTCTCTGTCTTCCGAAGTCACAAGCCTTCTTACTAAATCAAGGATTTCCACAAGTGATCTTCTTTTAATGACTGCAACATCCATCCCTGATGACTGCGATGTCCTGATCATCGATGGACCTACAAGTGATTTTACAAAAGATGAAATCAAATTATTATCTTCTTATTTAAAAAAGGGTGGAAAAGTTGTTACATTACTAGCCCAGACAGATAAGAGTATGAAAAACTTTTACGGCTTATTAAAAGATTATGGTCTAAATGTAGAAAGCGGTTATATTGCAGATACCGAACGTTCTTATCAGGGAAATTATTACTACCTTGTTCCAAACCTTTCTGTAAGCGGTGATATGGCATCTGGTATTACATCAAACTCTGTTATGATGGTCAACTCCAAAGGTATGACACAGAGTACGCCAACAAGAGATTCCATTTCTACAGAAGCTTTCATGACAACTTCAAGCAATGGATATGCTGTCACAGATAAGAAACAGGCACAGGGAACTTATGTCCTTGGTGCGACTGCAACGGAATCTGTAAAAGTCAAAAATAGCAAAGGAAAGAAAGTTACAAAGGAAAGTCGCCTAACTGTTTACGGAAGCAACATGCTGATCGATTCACAGGTCACAAGTTCTTTCTCTTCTTTAGAGAATCTTACTTTATTCACAAACTCTGTAACTGCAAGTTTAGATAATGCCGACAATGTTTCAATCTCTCCAAAGAGTCTTGAAGTAACTTACAACACGATTGCCCACCCAGGTCCATTCAGCATCCTTGTTGTCTTCGTAATCCCACTTGCACTGATCATTGGTGGATTTGTTGTATGGTTTAAACGCAGACGCCGCTAGGAGGTTTTTATGAAGCAGAAAAAAACATTACAAATTTTACTTCTCGTATTTGCAGGACTTCTAGTCCTGTATGCGGGAATCAGTTTCTACAAGAAAAATAAATCTTCCAAAGAAGATTCCGATCAAACACTGATCACAAATTTAAAAAGTTTGACTTCCATTTCTTATAACAACAATGGAGAAACTCTTTCCTTTGAAAAAGGCAGAAACAAATGGTATTACAGCAAAAACAAAAAATACCCGATCACACAATCCTCTCTCGAAAGCCTCGCTTCCACCTTCCAGAAAGTTGAAGCTGTCAGAGAACTTAAAAATGCAGATGCTCTAAAAGATTACGGACTTGATAAGCCAACTTACACTGTAAGGGTAAAAGATAAGTCTGGAAAATCCGTTATTTATTATATCGGAAACGCAACCGGTGAAAACTATTATATTACTTATGGAGATAAATCAAAAATCTATACAGTATCTTCTGATATTGCTTCAGGTTTATCTTCCTCTTTAGACGATCTGATCACAACTGACACTTTCCCTACGCTAAGTACAGGGAACTTAAAGAAAGTACTGATCACTAAAAATGGGAAAACAACTACTTATACAAGCAAGAAGAAAAACCTCGATGGAATTGCTGGAGGATTAGGAGTCTTTACTTTCGGAGACTGCCAGAATTATTATGCAAGCCAGAGTGACTTAAAGAAATATGGTCTAGATTCTGATTCTCGAATAACTGTGGATATTACTTATAAGGATACGGATACTAAGAAGACGAAGAATATTGTACTTTATATTGGTAAGAAGGATTCTGATGAGAAAAATTATTATGTGCAGTTGAAGGGATCACATATGGTTTATTTGAGTGATAAGGATGTCGTTAAAAATATCCTTAATTAAGTTTTGATTTGCGATTGTAGTCTTTCGTGTATGTTAAAGGGGATTGACTGATAATTTTTGTATTCGTTATCAGAAAATCAAAAAGACTTAAGAACACCGATTGGATGAGATGTTTGACATCCCCTTAAATTTTCAATCTTGTGAATTGTCCACACTATAGACTTCTGGTATATGATGAAAAATAAATAAGCAAAATTCCACCGCATCGCGTTCAGTTGCTTATTTATTTTTTATCATATACTCGAAATCTACAGTTGGCCAATTACAAATTAAAATTTTTCAATATACCCCTGCACAAAAATAAACAAAACAATCAAAGGCAGAATATAAGTAATATAAATCTTCGGCCACTTTGGAAACTTAATCCCCTTTCCTTCATTAGCCTCTTTCATAAAGTTATCCCATCCCCATCCATATCGAGATACACAGAATAACAGATAAACTAATGATCCAAGTGGCAGGATATTATTGCTTACAATAAAGTCTTCTAAATCCTGAATCGTTGTTCCTACTCCTAATGGCTGGATAAAGCTCCATACGTTAAATCCTAATGCACATGGCAGGGATAATAATGTGATCACTACTGCATTAAGTGCGATGGATTTCTTAAGGCTCCATCCCCATAAATCTTGTGCAAAGGACAGAATGTTCTGGAATACTGCTATTATCGTTGATAATGCAGCAAAACTCATGAACAGGAAGAACATAGCTCCCCAGATTCTGCTTCCTGGCATTTCATTGAATACGTTTGGCAGCGTGATGAATACAAGGTTTGGGCCGCTTCCTGGGTTTACTCCGAATGCGAAACAGGCTGGGAAGATTACTAATCCAGCCATTAATGCAACTAATGTATCAAGAATGGCTACGCTGATCGCTTCTCCTGTCAATCTGCGACTTTTGTCGATGTAACTTCCAAAAATTGCGATCGCTCCGATTCCTAAACTTAATGTGAAAAATGCCTGTCCCATGGCTGCTGATACCACTGTCATAACACCTTGTTTCTTTACTGCTGCAAAGTCTGGGATCAGATAAAATTTAAGTCCTGCGGATGCTCCATCTAATGTTACGCTTCTTACGATCAAAATCAGAATCACTACAAACAGACATGACATCATAGCTGTTGTAATCTTCTCTACTCCATTTTGAAGTCCTAGTGAACATACCAAGAATCCTAATGTGGTAGCAACTAACATCCAAAAGATCAATGTCTTTGGATCAGCTAACATATTTCCAAAGATATTTTCTATCTGCTGTGGGGTTTTATTTACAAAATCACCTTTTAACATCTTAAAGAAATAACTGATCATCCATCCGGCTACAGTTGTGTAAAACATCATCAGTACATAGTTACCTGCCATACCAAAATAGCTGTACCAGTGCCATTTACTTCCGGCTGGTTCTAATTTCTGAAATGATGTTGCAATACTTCTCTGACTGGCTCTTCCGACTGCATATTCCATGACCATGATCGGTAATCCTAAAATGATCAGGAAAAATAAATAGATCAGTACGAATGCAGCCCCACCATACTGTCCTGTAATAAATGGAAATCTCCATACGTTTCCAAGCCCGATCGCACATCCGGCTGAAATCAGGAGAAATCCGATTCTTGATGAAAATTTTTCTCTATTTTCCAAGCTACTTTCCTCATTTCTATAATATAATTTTGGGATATCACAGAATTTTATTGTATCATAGCTTGTTTTATTTTGGAACCAGATTTTTTGTATACATTTCTGTTAACAACACCGAAGGAGAAGGTTCTGAATTCATCGCTCTCTTCGTTTTGCAGTAGATCAAGAAAGTTTTTAAACTTTTGATTTTACCCCAATTTCCATTGCTTTTACAATATTTTTTCTGTATAATTATTTTATGATATTTGTGCGTGCAGATACCCATTTGTATCTGCACTTCCTTATATTACCAATTATATTTATATGGACTTAAGGAGGATTTATTTATGGTAACATGGAACAACCTTGATACTTTGAAATCTTATGACAAACTTAAAGAACTCAAAGGTCATGTAGACATCAAAGAAGCTATGGCAGGTGAAAACGGAGCAAAACGTGTCGCTGAATACACAGTACCTATGGCTTCTGGATTAAATTTTAACTACGCTGCAAAACAGGTAGACGATGAAGTACTTAACGTATTAGCTGAATTAGCTGAAGAACAGCAGTTAGTTGACAAATTTGAAGAATTATATAATGGAGCTGTGATCAACACTGGAGAACAGCGTCTGGTTCTTCATCATTTAGCACGTAGACAGCTTGGTAAAGATGTCATTGTTGATGGTGTCAACAAACGTGATTTCTATGTTGAACAGCAGAAGAAAGCAGCTGACTTTGCAAACAAAGTACATGCTGGTGAGATTACAAACGAAGCTGGTGAAAAGTTCACTACAGTTGTACAGATCGGTATCGGTGGTAGTGATCTAGGACCTCGTGCTTTATATATTGCTCTTGAGAATTGGGCTAAGACAAATGGATTTGATAAAATGGAAGCTAAATTCATCAGTAATGTTGACCCTGATGATGCAGCTGCTGTTTTAAATTCTATTGATGTTTCTCGTTCTTTATTTATCGTTGTATCTAAATCAGGAACAACTTTAGAGACATTAACAAACGAGGCTTTCGTTAAAGATGCTTTAGTAAAAGCTGGATTAAATCCTTCTAAGCATATGTTAACTGCAACAAGTGAGACTTCTCCTTTAGCTAAGAGTGATGATTATCTTGAAGCATTCTTCATGGATGACTTTATCGGTGGACGTTACTCTTCTGTTTCCGCTGTAGGTGGAGTAATCCTTTCTCTTGCATTTGGACCAGAAATCTTCGCAAGAATCCTTAATGGTATGGCTGATGAAGACAAACTTGCTACAAACAAAAACATCAAAGAAAACCCTGACTTATTAGATGCCTTGATCGGTGTTTATGAAAGAAACGTACAGGGATATCCTGAAACAGCGGTATTACCATACTCTCAGGCATTAAGCCGTTTCCCTGCACATTTACAGCAGTGTGACATGGAATCCAATGGTAAATCTGTTAACCGTTTTGGTGAACGTGTAAACTATGTAACAGGACCTATCATTTTTGGTGAACCTGGTACAAACGGACAGCATTCTTTCTATCAGTTATTACATCAGGGAACTGATATCGTTCCTTTACAGTTTGTTGGATTCAAAGACAGCCAGATTGGTACAGATGTTGTAATCGAAGGAAGTACAAGCCAGAAGAAATTATGTGCAAACGTTGCAGCTCAGATCGTTGCATTTGCTTGTGGTAAAGATGATGAAAACAAGAACAAGAACTTCGAAGGTGGTCGTCCATCAAGTATTATCATCGGAGATCAGTTAACTCCTGAATCTCTTGGATCTCTCTTAGCTCATTTTGAGAATAAGATCATGTTCCAGGGATTCGTATGGAATGTAAACAGCTTCGACCAGGAAGGTGTACAGCTTGGTAAATTACTTGCAAAACGTGTGCTTGCACATGATACAGATGGTGCTTTGAAAGCTTATAGTGATTTATTTGAAATCTAATAGATATTATCTAACTTTATAATGCAGAAGATGCACACAGCTGATATTTCTCATGCTGTGTGCTTTTTCTTATGCTATAATACTCATGTGTTGATATTTTATCTTCACCTGCATCTTCTTATACAAACGAATATACTGCAAAGGGTGTGCCTTACTATTATATGATCGATAATGGACATATCCTGGCAGGTTCTTTTTGGAAACCTAATAAAAACCGTTATTCTATTCCTTTAAACTGCCAGCTTGTAAAGATTCTTCAAAAATACGGATTTGAACGTGGACTCTGGGAATCCAGAAAAGACTATATGCATTTTTCATATTTTGGAACTTAATATTTTAGGATTTAAGTGATAAAAGATAAGTTTTCAACAAAAAAAGAACTGACGCACTTGTCAGTTCTTTTTATATTATATAAAAAGCCGAAAACCGGACTTGAACCGGCGACCCCTTCATTACGAGTGAAGTGCTCTACCAACTGAGCTATTTCGGCGTATATAAAAGCACAGATATGCTGAATCTATGCTCCTTTTGTAAGATAACCTTCAATCTTGCTGACTGCTTCTTCCTCATCTGCTCCGTCAGCTACGACTGTCAAATCTTCTAAACGATCTAAGTCTAACCCTAGACTCATCATTCCCATCATACTTTTTACATTGACTTGCTTATTCCCTGTCTCGAATAAAATCTTGCTCTCAAACTGGCTTGCCATCTGTACAAGAAAAGCTATTGGTCTATCTTCTTCTCTTAAGGCTACTTCCACTTTGACATTCTTTGAAATCATTCCTGTCCTCCCAATCTCATCTCTTCCGCAATCCGTCCAATCTTCTTCAATCGGTGATTCACACCTGACTTACCGACTGGCGGTTCTAGCATATCTCCAAGTTCTTTTAGTGTAGCTTCCGGGTGTTCCAGACGTAATCTTGCAATATCCTGCAACCCTTGATCTAAAAAACGGAGGCCTTTGTGCTTATCAATATATTCAATATCTTCCACCTGTTTGACTGCGGCAGAAACCGTCTTATTAATATTCGCTGTTTCGCAATTGACACGACGGTTTACTTTATTACGCATATCTTTCAGGATTCTAACATTCTCAAGTTCCATCAAGGCAATGTGTGCTTCCATAATATTCAACACATCTACGATCTTTGATCCTTCTTTCATGTATACTACATAGTATTTCTTACGCAAAACAATTTTAGCATCTAAATCAAAAAAATTCAAGACTTCTTTTAACTGTTCTGCGGTCTGCTCATCTGTAGAGACGACTTCAAAGTGATAATTCTTCTCAGGATCACTCATGGAACCGGCTGCTTGAAAAGCTCCTCGAATATATGCCCGCTTACAACATGTGTTTTGTAAAACCAACCCAAATTCCCGTAGGTCTAAAAGTTTCACTGTTTTCAATATTAAAACACAATCATTATGCTTGTCAACACTTATCGTATAATTTCGACTTCTTTTTAGAAATTCGTTGCGCCCGACATCAATCTTTGCATGAATATCAAACACTTCTTTTAAAAGTGTATAAAAACGTTTTGCAGCAGATACTGTCTCTGTCTGAATCTGTATCGTATAATTATCTGGTTCAAGACCGATATCTCCGCCAAATTTCAAAAAGCCGGCAATTTCCGCAATCTTGCAATGTCTGGCACTCGTTTCATTTCTTGATAATTCTTCTTTTATATTACTTGAAAATGACATTTGCTACCTCATAATATCTCTATGCTCAACTTTAACAGAATATGGCAGACGTTTTAATTTTTCTGCCAACTTATTTGTAATCGTAACAGATCGGTGTTTTCCACCTGTACATCCAATCCCAATAACAAGATTATACTTGCCTTCCTTGATATAATTTGGAATCAGAAATTCCATCATATCGTTTAATTTTTCAAGAAATTCTACTGATTCCTGATGTTCCATCACAAAATCCTGAATTGCTTTGTCATTTCCAGTGAGTGGTCGAAGTTCCAGATCGTAATATGGATTCGGAAGAAATCGTACATCAAAAACCAAATCCACATCTGCTGGAATTCCGTATTTGAACCCAAAAGAAACAACTGCAATCTGGAATCGTTCCCCTTCTTCACCTTCAACAAAAATATGATTAATCTCCTCTTTTAATTCTTTTGTGAGAAGCTGACTTGTGTCGATAACATAATCCGCTTTCTCCTGTAAAAATTTCATGATCTCACGTTCTTTTGCGATTCCATCTTCGACTCTTCCATCTCTTGATAATGGATGATTTCTTCTTGTCTCTTTATATCTTTTTAATAAAATACGATTGCTTGCATTTAGATAGAGAATCTCATATTTAATCCCTGCTTCTTTGATTTCTTTTAATTTCTGCTCTAATTCGCCGATTCCTTCTCCGTTACGGATATCAATCCCAAGTGCAGCATTTTCTATCTTGGCAGTCTTATCTAATAACATTTCTGCAAATTTATCAAGCAATGCCACTGGAAGATTATCAACACAAAAATATCCAACATCTTCTAACATCTTTAACGCACTGCTTTTTCCTGCTCCCGACATTCCTGTTACAATTACAAATCTCATCTTCGCTGCTCCTTCTTAGAATCTTCTTATCTAGAACCTTCCAACTCGTTTTACTTCCGGTTCCATCGTAACTCCAAACTGTTCTTTTACTTTATCTGCTACATCACTGATCAACTGCATAACATCTGCTGCTGTGGCGTTTCCACGATTGATCACGAAACCACTGTGTTTCTCTGATACCTGGGCATCTCCAACCTGATATCCCTTTAATCCAGCATCCTGAATCAGTTTTCCTGCAAAATATCCTTCTGGACGTTTAAATGTACTTCCTGCACTTGGATATTCCAATGGCTGTTTTGTTTTTCTCGCTAAAGCATACTCATCCATCTTTGCCTTAATTTCTTCTTTATTGCCTTTCTCCAGAGCGATCACACCTTCTAAGACAACATACTCGTTCTTAAGAACATTGCTTGTACGATATCCAAGTTCTAATTCTTCTGCTTTCAGGGTTTTGATCTCTCCATCTTTTGTAAGAACCTTAACTTCTTTTAATACCTGTACCATTTCACCGCCATATGCACCTGCGTTCATTACAACTGCACCACCAAATGTTCCCGGAATTCCTCCTGCGAATTCAAAACCTGTCAGTTCTTCATTCAATGCCGCTTTGGATGTAGAACTTAATAATGTTCCTGCTTTTACGGTAAGTTCATTTCCGTTGACTTCAATTCCACTGTAGTTTTTGTAAATCTGAAGAACAATACCATCCATTCCATCATCTGCAACTAAAAGGTTACTTCCATTTCCTAAAACAAATAATGGAATTCCTTCTTCTTTTGCAAAATGACAGACTGCTTCAATCTCTTCAATACTCTCTGGTGCTGCAAAAATATCTGCTGGTCCTCCAATGCGGAATGTTGTATGTTTCTTCATTGGTTCATTGCTTAAAATATATTTCTCTGGTATGATCTGTTTTAATTTATCGATCTTTACGTCCATAATTTCTCCATTCTATCTGTACTTATGAAAGCATCAGGCTGGCTGCACCATAGATTCCTGCATCATTTCCAAGTGTTGCCAGAACAAATTTTGTTTCCTGTGCTTTTCCAAATGTATATGTCTTATAATGTGCATTGATCGCATCTAAAAGGATCTGTCCAGCTTTGGATACTCCTCCTCCAATCACAAATACTTCTGGATCTACCATCAATGCAATATTTCCTGCTGCAAGTGCTAATTTCTTACCAAGATTGTCTACCTGTGTGGCTGCAAATTCATCTCCTGCTTTGGCTGCATCGAAAATGTCTTTTGATGTTACTTCAGTAATGTCTTTCAGTGTAGTTGATTTCTCGTATTTTTTGAGTGCTTTCTTTGTCTCATATACGATTCCTGTAGCTGAAGCATAAAGCTCTAAACATCCTGTTTTTCCACAATTGCATACTCGATCATCAAAAGGATCCACCGTCATATGGCCGATCTCTCCTCCATATCCACGACTTCCGTCAACAATCTTTCCATCAATGATGATTCCACCACCGACTCCAGTTCCAAGAGTGATCATAACTGCACTGTTATATTTCGCTGCTGCACCCATCCAGATCTCTCCTAATGCTGCTGCGTTTGCATCATTTGTTGCTTTGACAGGGCATCCTGTAAGTTTTGACAACTCACCTGCCACATCAACACTTCCCCATCCAAGATTTACACATTCATTTACCCTTGCAAATTCCAAAACTGCACCTGGAACTCCGGCTCCAATCCCGATCACATCCTCACGTGTAAGATCATTCTCTTTCATATGATCATTCACTGCTGTTGCGATATCTGAAATAATATTCTTTCCATTATCTTCTGTTCTTGTCTTGATCTCCCATTTTTCTTTTAATGTTCCATCTTCTGCAAACAGTCCCATCTTTATAGTTGTTCCACCGATATCAATTCCATAGATATATTTCATACAATTATTCCTCCATCTGTCCTGTAACACGTTTATAAAGCTCTTCTGCCGCATTATATCCCATCTTCTTCTGTCTGTGGTTGATCGCTGCTGCCTCTACGATGATTGCCAGATTTCGTCCTGGACGGATCGGAAGTGTATGTGCCGCAACTTTATTTCCTAAATATTCTACATATTTCTCTTCCAGTCCTAAGCGATCGTAATCTGCATCTTTATTCCAGTCTTCCAATTGAATAACCAGATCAATCTCCTGTTCCATCTTCACACTCTCAACACCATACAGATTCTTAACATCAATAATTCCGATTCCTCGTAGTTCAATAAAGAATCGTGTAACTTCCGGTGATGTTCCGATCAAAGTCTTTTTGCTGACTCTCTTAATCTCTACCACATCATCAGATACCAATCGATGTCCTCTTCGTATTAATTCCAAAGCAGCTTCACTCTTACCAATTCCACTTTCACCCGTGATCAGAATACCTTCTCCAAATACATCGACCAAAACACCATGAATCGTAATACTTGGTGCTAATACAACACCAAGCCATCGGATAACTTCTGCCATAAACTCTGATGTTGAATCCTGTGAAATAAGAACTGGTACACTATATTTCTTGGCAATATCTAACAGCATCTCACTTGGATGAAGGTTTCTGCAAAATACGATCGCTGGAATTCCAGCCCCAATAAATCTATTATAAATATTTTTTGCATTTTCAACATCTTTCTCTACTTCTTCAATAAATAAATGCTCTGCTTTTCCAATGATCTGCACACGATTCTTTGCAAAGTTTTCAAAGAATCCTGCCAGTTGCAATGCAGGTCTGTTGATCTCAGCCTGTTCAATATAAACTTCTCTAGAATTGATCTCTGGTGTGACTTCTTTTAAATTTAATTCCTTTACCATATCATATACTGATACTTTATGCTCTTTATCCATAATTCTTCTCACTTTCTGCACCTTTGATTACCGGTCTCTTTATTTATTGTAACATATTTCTTCTTTACTTGGAAACGTGAAAAAATTCATAAATTGCCTGGGCTGTGCTTTGATTCATACCTGGAACATTTAAAAGTTCCTCAATCTCTGCTGTCTTAATCTGACTGATATCTTTAAAATACTTCATCAGTTCTTTTCGTCTTTTGGGTCCAACTCCTTTGATATCATCAAGAACAGAATGCACCTGCCCTTTTGCACGCAGTGAACGATGATATTCAATCGCAAAGCGATGGGCTTCGTCCTGTATTCTTGTCACGAGTAAAAAGGCTTCACTATTAGGCGGGAACATAATTTCCTCATTATTATAATACAATCCTCTTGTTCTATGATTATCATCCTTAACCATTCCACAGACTGGAATATCAAGTTTTAATTCATCTAACACTCTGAGTGCAACATTAACCTGACCCTTTCCTCCATCCATCATCAAAATATCTGGAAATTTGGTAAAACCTCCAAGTTCTGTATCCTTCCCTTGTTCTTTTAATTCTTCCAGTTCCTTCTTCCCATGGAGAAATCTTCTCGTAAGAACTTCCTGCATACTCGCATAATCATCTGGACCTTCGATAGTTCTTAAACGGAACTTACGGTAATCTCTTCTTCTTGCTTTTCCTTTTTCAAATACGACCATGGATGCAACTGTTTGAAATCCGCTGATATTTGAAATATCAAATGCTTCCATTCGATTTAAACCTTTTATTCCAAGCAGTTTTTCAATTTCATGAACCGCCCCGATCGTTCTTTTTTCTTCACGTTTGATCTTCTCACGATCCATTCGCAGTACATTCTGAGCATTTTCTTTTGCCATCTCTACCATCTTATGTTTCTGTCCACGTACTGGTATCTTAAAATGCACTTTGGCTCCACGCTTCTTTGACAGCCATTCTTCAATAATCTCTTTCTCTGCAATGTCATGTTCAAGAAAAATTTCTCCAGGAAGATATGGCGTTCCTGCATAAAACTGTTTTACAAAAGCCCCTAAAACTTCCTCTTTTGAACTTTCCTCATCTGCTTCCATATGAAAATGTTCCCTTCCAAGAAGTTTTCCTTTGCGGATAAAGAAAATTGATACTACAACGTCTTTGTCATCCTCTGCCATTGCAATAATATCTCGATCTTCAAAAGCATAGGTATTGATCTTCTGACGGTCCATGATTCGCTCAATACTCTTAAGGAGATCTCTGTATTCCATCGCCTGTTCAAACTCCAGTTCATCCGATGCCTTTTGCATTTTCTCCTGAAGCATCTTTGCAACCTGTTTGTAATTTCCATTTAAAAACCTTAATGTTTCATCAATCTGCTTTGCATAATCTTCCTTTGATATATACCCCTGACATGGTGCATTACACTGCTTGATCTGATAATACAGACATGGCCTGTCCTTTCCCGTATCTTTCGGTAATCTGCGGTTACATGTACGGATTTTAAATATCTTTCGAAGCAGTTCAATCGTATCATTTACCGCTCCCGCACTTGTATAAGGTCCAAAATATTTGCTTCCATCAGCCTTCATCTTTCTAGCCAGCATGATCCTTGGAAATTCTTCATTGGTTGTCACTTTGATATAGGGATATCCTTTGTCATCTTTTAGTTTGGTATTGTATTTGGGATGATGCTCTTTGATCAGATTATTCTCAAGCACCAACGCTTCTAGTTCAGAATCTGTAATAATATATTCAAAATAAGCAACATTTTTTACCATGTGCTGAATCTTCACAGAGAGATTCCTGCTGTCCTGAAAGTACTGACGCACACGATTACATAACTTGATCGCTTTTCCAACATAAATGATCTCATCTTTACTGTTATGCATCAGATAAACTCCGGGCTTCGCCGGAAGTTTCTTCAATTCTTCCTGAATATCAAACATGAACTTCCCTCCATCTCTATTTTGTATCTTTTGGGGTTGCAAAATACACTTAAGCTTTATCATAGCATAAATTGGGGGTTAAAAAAAGTGGGATGTGTGGAGTGTTTTTGATCGTATATAATAAGGGACCACCATAAACAGCAGTCCCTTACGTTAATCTTTTTTAATTTTTCTTTCGCTTCTTCAACAATCTCACAATCATCACAACCGCTAAAACATCCACAGCAAGCATTATCCATTTTCGAATCTTATATGATGTTTTTTCTTCTGTATCCCCCACCAGACTAGTTTTATGATCCATTTGTTTTAATTTTTCTGAATTTCTTATTTCTTCAATTGTTAAATATTTCTTCATATTCCACCTCGCATCATAAATCTTTTTTCCTCGGTAATATACTTTATTTTTATTGCTTAGGCTTGAGAATTTATTCATCCTTCCATCGGAGTTGATAAAATATTTAAGTATGATACTTTGAACATCTGGACTTTTATCACATGGTTTGACAGATAGTGTCTGATAATCTTCGTTGTCTACCTCATATAGTCCGTTTGAGATTATCCATTTTCCTTTCGTCTTCTTTAATGATGCAATAACATAGTCTCCTTCTTCGAGTGTTGTTTTCCCATGATAGGATGATGTATAGGAAATTCCCCCATTTCTCATGATGACGTATCTATGATTTTCTGTCCTTTTCCCGATTGCTTCTGCCGTTGATTCTATATTGATATAATCTTTTGCGATGATTACAAAATAATCGTCTGAAATATGTGAAATAGTTCCCACAAATAATACATCTTGATTCTTATTTTTTATTATAGAATTTATCTTTGTATCTGCAGATACCAGCTTTATGTTACCAAGCATCATGAAAAAACAGATAAAACAAACTATTATACGTCTCATTCTGTCATGTACCTCCTTATGTTATTTATTATACATGCATTCTTAGAACGAAATATAATAGAAAATGTGAAATATGCTTATGTTTTTCTTAAATTTCATTATAACATCTCTGTGATCAGCAACTGCAATATCTGTATATAATCTGTCTCCCACAATTGCGATCTCATTCGGTTAGTATCCTGTTTCCTTTATGATATAATGACAAGCTTTTGAAAGTTTTTCATAAGTTAACGTTGTATCAAATCCAAGCACTACAACATCTGGATCTTCTAAACTTTTTACCCCCTGCACTTTCTCTAACATTGCAATGATTTCTTCATTGATCACTGCCATCTCCCAGAAATGTGCCATATGATGTTCTGCTCCTGATGCTGTCAGTCTCATTGGTGCATCTGTGATGATCCGACTGCGATCATACAGTCAACTTCTTTTCCTGCTGCCTCGTATGTATTATCATCACAAACCATAACCAGATGTTTATACTGATCATATGGTTCTTTCTTTAATATCAATCTTAATGATTATACCTCCTGATCTCAAAAAATAAGGGCATATTGCAAGATCTCATTCCTGCAACAGCCCTTATCTTTTCTTTCATTTATAATACAGAAACTGAATAACTATATTCTTTGCTTTCTCCTACTTCTACACTCTGTACATTTCTTTTTTCTTCAAAACGATCTCCTTCATCGCTACATGTTGACAATCCCGTCCATGGTTCAATTGCCACAAAATTCCCATGATTGGCACTTGACCACAGGATCAAGTATGGGAAATCCTTGTATTCCATCTCAATTCCTTTTCCGCTTTTCTTAGAAACAAGTTTTAATTTTCTGGATTTCAGTTCATCAAAGATAACTGCATCAATTTCAAACATTTCGTGATTCAATTCTACTGTGTCTGAATCTTCCAGATATAAAGATCTATGTTCCATATCAACTAAGCCTGTCTCTGGTACTGGTGTTGGAACTGTACATGTTTCTTTTTGTTCAAACACGATTTCATAATCTGTATATTCTTCTCCTGCAACCAATGGACAATTAAATCCTGGATGGCCGCCTGTAAAGAATGGGAATTTCTTCGTGTCCGTATTTTCTACTTCATATGTGATCTTTAATGATCTTCCCTCTAAAGTATATTTTGCCAGCAGACGGAAATCATATGGAAACATCACTTTTGTTTCAATATTGGATGTTATCTCAAATACGATATGTTTTTCGTCTTTTTCGATCATTTCCCACTCACGTTTTCTTACGATCCCATGTCTTGGCATCTGTGTTTCCAGATCATCTCCGATCAGGGCTTTGTCATCTCTTAGTCCACCACAGATTGGAAATAATATTGGTGCCTGTCCACTCCAATACGTTGCATCACCTTGCCAGAGATATTCAATTCCCTGAGAATCTTCAATGGAACATATTGTTCCACCTTTTGTAGTAAATGTTACTGTAAGTTGTTCATTATTTAAAATATATTCCATTTGATATTTTACCTACACTTCCAAACATTCCTCTGATTTATGCTTTTCCTACGCTTCCACAAACTTTCATTTTACTCATGACGTATTTCTTTACTTCTTCTCTTCCTGCTGCACTATATTTCTTAGGATCGATCGTATCTGGATTTTCTGCTAGATATTTGTTTAATCCATTTGTAAATGCAATTCGAAGATCTGTTGCATAGTTTACTTTGCAGATTCCACGTTTGATGCATTCTTCCACTGCTTCATCTGGCACTCCGCTTGTTCCGTGAAGTACTAGCGGAATGTCTACAACTTCTCTAATCTGGCTTAAGATATCAAACTGAAGTTTTGGTTCTCCTTTGTATACACCATGTGCTGTTCCAATTCCGACTGCAAGAGAATCAACGCCTGTTCTTTCTACAAATTCTTTTGCTTCCTGTGGATCTGTATATGGATTATCATCTCCACCATCAAGATCATCTTCTTTTCCACCAACTTTTCCAAGTTCTGCTTCTACTGGAACTTTTCCAGGATGGCATGCATCTGCAACTGCTTTGCTGACTGCAATGTTATCTTCAAATGATTCATGAGATCCATCAATCATGATAGATGTATATCCTGTTCTGTATGCCTGCATTGCAAGTTCAAAACTATTTCCATGATCTAAATGCATAACAACTGGAACTTTTGTTCTTTTTGCTGCAGCTTCCACATTTGCAAGATAATAATCAAGGCCTGCATATTTTACTGTAGATGGTGTTGTCTGCATGATAACTGGTGAATTGAATTCTTCTGCTGCTGCTAAAACTGCCTGTACCATTTCCATATTTTCTACATTAAATGCACCCACAGCGTATCCGCCTTCTTGTGCTTTTAACAGTAATTCTTTTGATGTTACTAACATAACCATGTCCTTTCTATGCTAATTTTATGATCTCAACATTCTTAATGATCTCATCTCTGTCCTTTGGATCAAATCTTCCTGTATGCGGAGATAATGCATTTGCTGATGCTACAGAAACCGCATATTTTAATGCTGCTTCCGGTTCCATTTTCTTCTCCAGTGCGACTGCAAATGCTCCTACCATGGAATCTCCACATCCAACTGTATTGGCAATTTCAATCTTTGGTGGTTTGCCCTGATAAATACCTTTTTCGCAAACTAACAATGCTCCATCTCCGCCAAGTGAGATAACGACATAAGGAATTTCCTTTTCTTTGTAAATTCTTTTTGCGTATGTAATAACTTCATCTTTACTTTGAATCTTTGTATGGAATAATAATTCAATCTCATCTTCGTTTGGTTTCACCATTGTCGGCTGGCTTTCCAGTCCTTTTTCAAGGTATTCGCCACTTGTATCTAAAATGACCTGTTTACCCTGATCTTTGATCACTTTGATCAGTTTCTGGTAAATATCTTTGCCCATGCCTTTTGGAGCACTTCCAGAGATTGTTATAACGTCACTGTCTTTTATGATTTCTGGAAATTTGTTTAGGAAGTCTGCTTCTTCTTCTTTTGTGACATTGCATCCGCCTTCTAAATATTCAGTTGATCCATATCCTGGATCTAAAATATTAATACAGCTTCTTGTTTCTCCCTGGATACGCCCAAATTCATGGTTGATTCCATCTGCGTCCAGAAGTGATTCCAGATATTGTCCATTAAATCCGCCAACCAGACCAGTTGCCTTTGAGTCAACGCCACAGAGTTTAATAACTCTTGCGACATTTAATCCTTTTCCTCCAGCACTGTTATCTGTTTTGGCGACACGCATAACAGTACCATTTTCAATTTTTTCTGTCATATGATAAGCTTTGTCAATGGATGCATTTAATGTTACTGTCGTGATCATATCATTTCCTCCATTGCTTCGATTACAGACTCTTAAAGAATTTGACACCTGCTGCTGCATCAGCTACAAGTCCATCAATATCTGTACCATCTTTAATCGCTCTCCATAAAGAAATACTCTTAGCGCTAGATGAACTTTCCAGTACGAATGGTTCCATAATAAATGGTCCTTCATAACCGATATCTTTAATCGTTGCTGCGATTGCTTTCCAGTCAATGTTTGTTTTCTTTTCACCATTTGGGATCTTTCGGTTTGCCTCTCCGATATGGATGTATCCTAAATATCCTTTATCAGAAGCTGCTCTGATCGCATCTGGGATATAGTCTTCTTCAATATTCATATGGAATGTATCTAACAGAAGTTTGCAGTATGGATTATTGATTTCTTCACAAATCGCGATTCCTTCTTCTGCTGTATTTGCAATATATTGTTCAAAACGGTTTACGATTTCAAGACAAAGCACAACTTTCACTTCTTCTGCGTGTTTTGCAACTTCTTTAAGTCCTCTGATCGCATTGGCTCTGCGTTCCTTTTTCATTTCAATCGCATCGTCATCTGCTCCTGGACGTGTATTCCACAATCCATAAGGAATTCCGGAGAACAGTTTTGCTCCCATTTCTTTGCTTAAATCTAACATATGACATAAATGTTTGATTCCTGCTTTATGAGATTCCTCGTCAGAACTTGATACGTCTCTTTCTGGTCTTAAACCTGTTCCATTGATCGTAATAGAAAGTCCTGCATCTTCGATTTCTTTTCTAAGTGCTGCTCGTCCTTCGATTGTCAATGGAACAAAATCTCCTGCTTTTAATTCGATTGTATCCATATTCGCCTTTTTTGTCAGCTCTATGATCTGATGAATATCTAATGCTGGTGTTGTTCCACTCCAATATGCTGTCTGCAATCCTACATTATTCTGCATCTTGTTCTCCTTCTTTCTGTCTGTTAATACCTAATACTTATCAATATCTATTCTAAACTTGCATGGCGTTTTGCCATATCTTCGTTGCTTCCTTCTTTTTCCTCGCTCATCTCAAGGATGATCGTGTCAAATACCATTAAAAGCATCTGTTCAAACAGGCTTCCAAGCGGCTGTACGCTGACCTTGGATGTCGCAAATTTGGTTGCTGCTTCAATCTCGATATCTGGTGCGTGAATCTTTCCAAGTGTTGATTCTGGTGCAGAAGATATCACGATCAAGTCAACTCCCTGTTTCACTGCTGACTCGGCTGTCATGCATACACTTCCTGTCTCTCCTGAAGCAGAAGCCACGATCAAGAGGTCACCCTCCTGAACAGATGGCGTTGTTGTCTCACCGACAACATAGGAATTTAATCCGATCTGCATCAAGCGCATTGCAAATGCTTTTAACATTAATCCTGAACGTCCTGTCCCATAGACGAAAATACGTTTATGTTCTTTGATCTTCTTGATCACTTCCTGAAGTTTCTCAGGAGCGATCGTTTTTGAAGATCTGTCTAATTCTTCGATGATCGTATTCATTCTCATAACGTATTTCCTCCTATCTGTCTTCTTCTGGATACAATAAGACTTTTCCATATCCTTTCGGATTAGCAATGATCTTCTTAAACATTTCTGGGCCTTCGCTTAAGTTTACCTGATGTGTTACCATACCGAGGACGTCAACTTTACCTGAACCGATGTATTCTACTGCATTTGTCCATTCTTTTCCTGGATATGGAGCAGAGATCGTACACCATGAACCGATGACATGTAATTCATTTCTCATGATACGTTCAAAGTAAAATCTAGGGATTGGTACGTCTGCATATGGAATTCCCATGTAGACAACCTCTCCTCCTTTATGAGGTAAACCTAAAACTCTGGCTGCTGTAAATGGATTTCCTGCGGATTCGATCGCAAGGTCAACTCCATTTCCATATTTACGAATTTCATCATGGAAGTCGATATCTGTTGAATTGATCAGAACGTCAGCTCCAAATTCTTTTGCTAACTGTAACTGTGCATCGTCAATATCAATTGCAAATACTCTCTTTGCTCCGAAAGCTTTCGCCCATGCGATTGCCATCAGACCGATATTTCCACATCCAACAACCGCTACTTCGTATCCCATTTTGATACTTGTCTGATACAGACCATGAATCGCAACAGTCGCTGGTTCTACTAAAGCACCCTGTTCGTAACTCATGCTGTCTGCCATTTTTACAAAGTTGATTTCTGGGAGTTTGATGTATTCTGCGTAAGCTCCTGGTACATAAGCTCCAATTGTGTTTAAGTTTTCGCATCTGGATGGATGACCACTCTTACAGTATTCACATTCGTGGCATACCATGTTTGGGCATCCTACGACACGGTCTCCCGGTTTTAAATTCTTAACACCTTCTCCGACTTCAACAACCTCACCGCAAAATTCATGTCCCCATACATTTCCTGGTACATATGGTCCAAGGTTTCTGTATCTTGCAATATCGGAACCACAGATTCCGACTGCTTTTACCTTTACGATGACATCATCTGGTTTCTCGATGACTGGGTCGGGTGCATCTTCATATCTTAAATCCTGTACGTCATAAAATCTTAATGCTTTCATTGTTATTTCTCCTTATTTTAATGCTTCTCTCAGTGTTTTGATCTTCTCGGCAATATCGCCTTTGAATACATATCCTCCTGATACAAAAACATTAACTCCTGCTTCTTTACATTTTGCAATGTTTGTGTTGTCAATTCCCCCGTCAACTTCCAGATCGATATCTCGATCTCCGATCAGTTCACGAACGTTTTTGATCTTTGTAAGCAGTTCTTCATGGAATCCCGGTCCTGCTTCTCCAGGATTGATCGTCATTAAAAGGATCATATCGATTTTATCCAGCACATATTTTAATGTATCTTCATTGGTTGCTGGACTTAAAACTACTCCTGCTTTCACACCACGGCTTTTGATCTTTTCAATACAGCTGTAAAGTCTTGTTGTTGATTCCTGATGAATTGTAATGATATCTGCTCCGGCATCAATGATCGTATCCAGCTTTCTTTCCGGCTTTTCAATCATCAAATGTACATCCAGAGGAATTGTTGTGAGTTCTTTTAACATTTTGATATGATCTGGACCAAATGCCATTTTCTCTACAAAATGTCCATCCATCACATCAACATGTAATAATTCGACATTATTTTCTTCTAATATTTTCAATTGTTGACTTAAATTTCCAATACCTGCGCCAAAAACTGATGGTGCTAGCTTCATAGTACGCATATAGCTTACCTCTTTTCTTCCTACTCTTCACTTTGTAATCTATCAGTTATATGTTATTATATGGATTTTTGACTGCTATGCTTCGCTGTCGATTAAGATCTTTCCTTTAACTGCTCCTCTTGTCTTGAACATTTCAAAACCTTCTGCAATTCTGGAAAGTGGTAATTTCTTGAAGATCAAGGCTTCCTCGCCTTTTAACTGACCTGTTGCGAAATAGTGTGCGACGCAATCCCATTCATGTCCTGGGAATGGTGCTGAATAAGATAACCATGATCCTGTCATTGTGAATTCTTTACGGTTCATGTTCTCCCATTCTTCTACTGTGAATGTTAACTCTTTGGTTGGTTTTCCAATATAGCAGATACCTGCTTTGTTTGCGGCAAGTTCATATGCCATTTTCATTGTGATGGTGCTTCCTGCTGTCTCGTAAATATAGTCAAATCCTTTTCCATCTGTCATTGCCATTGCTTTTTCCATGAAGCCTTCTTCTAATGTGTTGACTCCATCATAAGCTCCCATTTCTTTTGCAAGCTTGATTCGATCATCGTCGATGTCAAATACAACGGTCTTGGCAGCTCCATAAATGTTTGCCCACTGCATAACGAGTAATCCGATCGTTCCTCCACCAAGGATTGCTACCGTCTTACCACCTTCATATGGCAGGCACTCAAGTCCATGTAATGCAACTGCTGCCGGCTCGAATAATGCTCCCTGTTCGAATGACACACTGTCATCAAATGGAACCGCATTCTGTTCTGGAACACAAATGTATTCTGCAAAACTTCCTGGCTGTCTTGTTCCGATAAAACTGTAATGTTTACATAATGCATAATCACCTTTCATGCAGTCTTCACATTTCATGCAAGGAACAAGGGGAGCGCCAGCTACACGCTGGCCTTTCTTTACCTTTGTAACTCCTTCTCCCACTTCTTCCACAACTCCGGAAAACTCATGACCAAGGATGATTGGATAAAAATGTGCACCGTCTCCATTTACTCGTGGAACATCTGATCCACAAATTCCTGAATATTTTACTTTAACAAGTACTTCTCCTGCTTTCGGTACTGGAGTCTCTACTTCTTCGTATCTGATATCTTCTCTAGCATGTAAAACTCCTGCTTTCATCTTATAACACCTTGTCCTTTCTTAAACTTTTCCTGTTCTTATTCTTCTGCGAGTTTCTGAAGTAAATCTGCAACTTTCTTTCTTGTAGCATCTTTACCGATTCCGGATACAAGACCGAACACGCTTAAGTGTGGTTTTTCCAATGGGTTACGATAGTTTGCTGTTGTAAATACTACATCTACGTCTTTTTGTTTCATTGGAACTTCAGAGATCGTACCTTTCATCAGGCGGATTTTTACTCCTGCATTTTTTGCGATATCTTTGATTTCTTCCTGTGCAATTGTTGATGTTGCTACACCACTTCCACAAGCTACTAATACTTTAACTTCTTTTGCCATGATACTTATCTCCTTTTCTATCCTAATTGCTCAGTTAAATATGCTACTGTTTCTTCATTTGAAAGTTCTTTACATTTTAATAGTACTTCTTTGTTATTTAAAAATTCCATCATTCTTTGAAGCACCTGTAAATGTTCATTGGGATCTTTGATCGCCAAGTTGAAGATCAGATCAGTTTCTACTTGCTCTGTATCATCATCTAATCTTCGAAATATCACAGGGGATTCTAATTTTAACAGACAAATTGCGTTCTCTTTAATTCCAGATACTTTTGCATGTGGAATTGCTGTTGGGATTTCTGTTGGAAGTCCTGTTGGATAATCTTTTTCACGCTCTACACAAGCTTTTCCAAAATCTTCTCCTACGATTCCCGCTTTATGCAGGGCTTCTCCACACAGCGTGATCGCTTCTTCACTACTATTTGCTGTCCCCTGTATCACCAAATATTTTGTTGCCATTTTAGTTTCTCCTCTTATATCAAGTCTATCTATTATCCGATCATCATCATGATTCTATGGATGAATGATACGATTAAGTTACCTGGGTTCCATCCAAAGTGGGATGCTGTTACTGTACCTGCAAAGTGTACGTTTGTTACGGACATCATCTGTGTTGCTTCTGGAATGAACATATTAGCAAAGAACAGTGTTAAATACATCATAAGTGTCATACCGATCAATGATCTTACAAGATTTCCTTTACTGCTTAATACTACCATTGGTGTCATGTAGCATACTTCTGCTAATAAGCTTAATGGGAAGAATCTCATTCCTGGTACAAGGAATACTAATAATACTGTAACTGGGATCATGATAGCTGTACATGTGATACATGCTGGATCTCCAAGTCCAAGTGCGATATCCATTCCGATGTAGATGTCTGCATCTTCACCAACTTTTCTATGTGCGTATTCGCTTGCTGCCTGTCCTAATGGAGATAATCCTTCCATCATGATTGATACCATTCTTGGGATTAATACCATTGCTGCTGCAACTCCCATAGCCATTGTTACGATATCAGCTGGGCTCTGTTTTGTGATAACTCCTAAGAATACACCGGCGAAGATACCGATTACGGCTGGGTCACCGAAGATTCCTAATTTCTCACCGATCTTTGTCATGTCTACGTCTACTTTGTTAAGACCAGGAATTTTGTCAATGATCTTATTTAACAGGTAGCAGATTGGATAAGCCCATGCTACGAAGCAAAGACATGTACATGTTGTTCCTTCAAGTCCGAAGAATTCCTGCCATGGTTTTGCAATCCACTGTCCGAAGAATAAAACTGCCATACCACAGGCAAATGCTACGATAAATCCGATAACTGCATTCTTTGTTAACGCATATGCTAAAGCACCTGGTACTAAGAAATGCATGAAGTTCCAAATATCTACGTTTAATACTTTTGTTACTTTTAATCTAACCAAGATCAAGTTTGCGATGATGATCGCTGGAATTACAAGTACTGCAAATGGTGTTGTCCAAGATGCTGCTCCTAATGCTGCAAATCCAATCTCTAATGTGTCGTAACCAGATCCAAGATCTTTGTAATACTGCATGGCTGGTGTTACTGATGTGATCAGTAAGTTAACCGCTAATACTAATCCCTGGAAACCGATACCTACTAACAGACCAGCTTTGATCGCTCTACCGATCTTCATTCCAAAGAAAATACCTAAGATCGCGATGACGAATGGTAATAATGTACTCGCCCCCATGTTAATAAAGCCCTGAAAGAATTTTAATACTACTTCCATTTTTTAACCTCCGTTTTCTTATCCATATTTTTCGTTTGTTCACGAGATTTCTTTGGCCAATTTGTTTATCTCTTGTTTACAATACATATAGTACCATGCACATTAGACAAAAAACAGTGAAAGGTTTTTCTCTTTTTCGGAAATTTTTTATTCTGGTACAATTTATTTCTATGGTGCAGAAATAAAATAGATCAGTTGAATTCATTTCCCATAATGAGAAATAAATTCAACTGATCTATATTTGCTTATCCTACAATGCTGTATTCATATTGTTCAATAATGCGTGCCATCTCTTCTCCGTCGACTGCCTCATGTAACTTCTTTCGATATTCTTCATCTTTGAGCATATTGACAAGATTAAAGAATGCTTTTAAGTAACTTCTATGATCAATTGCACTCAAACAACAGACAAACTCGATCGGATCAAGTTCTTCTACTCCAAACGGCACCGGATTCTTCAAACGGATCAAATGCATTCCAAGACGAATACTTCCTTCTTCCACTTTCGCATGAGGCATTGCAAATCCTGGTGACAATACGATGTATGGTCCGTATTCATTGACGCTTTCGATCATCGCATCAACATAGCGGTCTTCTATGTAACCTTGGTCTACCAGCTGCTCTGCAGATCTTCTGATCGCATCTTTCCAATCTGTACATTCTACGTCAACTTCAATATCGGATGCCCGTAGCAGATGATGTAAGGATGGAGATATGATATTCGCATCATTTTCCACTGACTGCTTAAAATAATTCCTTACGACTTTACGCAGTTCTTTCATTACGACTCTTGCTTGATCTTTTGGCTCCACCAGTTCGTTGATCACAGGTGTGATCTCTTCAAGCAATTCTGATGCATTTAATTTATCATCTTCTGTTCCATCTGGAATGTTACGGCTATTTCTTAATGCATCAATTCGGTTTCCTACACGGATATAATCAGCATCATTGAATGCCGCAGAAACTACAACATACTCCAATGGGCAACTCTCAAGCGGCACTGTGGATATGACAAAATCTGCTGCATTCGGTTTGATATTGATTGCTTCGTGGGCAGAAATCACATCAACTACTCTGAATTTGAAATGTCGTTTTAATTTCTCTAATAACAAGATGGATGTACCAATTCCTGCATGACAGGCAACAATGACTCTGAAAGATACTTCCTTGTTCTTCTTACGTTCTATCGCCGCACAGACATGAATCGCAATATATTTTACTTCAATTTCTGTAAGTTTTCGTTCCGTAAACTTATAGATAACTGGCATCTGATCAATCACAACATCTAACACATCTTGATTATCTTCCAGAACTTCATCAATGATATCTGCTTCTGGATAATCCATCGGTGGTGCTGAAAAAATTGATTCCAAATGATTGGAGAGATTCTCAAAGAAATCATAATCTACATTCAGGTTAATTCCAAGTTCTGTGGAAACTGTGGAAATATACTGTCTGGTGATCATCTGGATGATCATTGTATTTTTATTAAATGTTCCATTGTTCTTAAATCTGACTTCATCCAAAAAAGTACTGAAATTCTTGATATCATCATCACTGATAACAACATCACAATACTGTGAAACATATTTTAAGATATCCATTGAAAACATATAATTATCGCTGTTGATCTCTGGCTGTGGTTCCAAAAACTCTCCAAGCTTATTCCTGTTAATGAGAATTCTTAAATATAGCAAAATCTCCCTAAATGAATTGTCTGGAAGGAACTTCTTATAGCATCGTTCTTGTTCTGCTATGATTTTCTGAATAATATTAATATCTCCAGACTGTACATGAACATGTTCTGAGATAATATTCTTATGATTATCATAAGTTCTTAATGTCGGGCGTAATAATTCAAACAGAAACTTTCTCTTGTCACTTTCCAATCCATCAATACGCAATCCTTTGTTTGCATGAGATATGACTTCAAGATTTCCCTGGCGTATAAACTTTTTTATTTCTTTTAGATCATTGATCACTGTTGCTCTACTTACCATTAGTCTGTCAGCAATATCTGCTAAAGTAATATAGTCTGCAGAATTAACTATGATTGCTGATGCAACCTTTTTTCGCTCTTCTTTTGATAGCTTGTAGTTATAAAAATTACCTTCTAACAATAAAGATAATGATTCCTTAAAATCTTTCGGAATAGAAACTATACCCCCCCCCGGTTTTATATCAATTTTTTGCTTTTTATTCTTGTCCAAAATTTCATTAATTTCTTTTAAATCATTTCGAATCGTCTTCTGTGAAACTTGGAAATATTCCGCAAATCCTGAAACTGTGATCTCATCTTTTTCCTTGCTTAACAACTGTACAATCTTTGTACTACGCTGATTCATCTTTATGTGCCTCCTGTCATAGTCTATCCTGTTAAACGTCTCTGTTTTGTAGTTTATATGACTTTTATTTTTTTTGCAAGTACAATTTTATAGAAAGTTTTCATTATAACTTAATGTAAATTTTAAAAAATTTTGTGCATTTTTACTCAATTGTCGATCTTTTCTCATTGCAAGACAAGTTTCTCTTTTCAATGTCATTTCTGGCATTTCAAGGATCTTTAAACCTTTCTTCATCGGTGTCCCATTCTGTGCGATAAATGCCCAACCCAATCCACTGGCTATAAAATTCTGAATCTCTTCGGACGAAGTACGGTAATGTATATCCGGTGTAATCTCCTGCTCTTTAAAAAATTCATTAATCTCCCGGTCCATTGCCGAGCCTTCTGTATAAGAAATTCCCGGCTTACTCATAAGATCCTCTGGATGCAACTGTTTCATCTTGCCCAGTACATCTTTTTGATTCACAACAAGCTTGATCGGATATTCCATCAGTGTGATCATTTTGATATCCGGATCTTCTTTTTCTCCAATCGAACAAAAGCCAAAATCTATTTTATCTTCTTTCAGATCCCTCAAAATAACCGATGTAGCTGCAGCATAGGATTCAATATTTATTTTCTTGTCTTTATTTGTTTTGAAGAACTCTCTTAACAGATTTGGAATATAATTTGGCGGCATTGGTCTTGTATATGCAAATCGAATATTTCCTGTATATCTCTGATAAATGTGTTCCTTTGTCTGTTCTGCCCTTTTAGAAGCCTCTACAACTTCTTTTGCATATGGAAGAAATTCCTTTCCCTCTTTAGTAAGAAATAAAACTCTTCCCTTTTTCTCAAATAATAAAAAACCGAGTTCTTCTTCTAATTTTCGAATTGCCTGTGTCAGACTCGGCTGTGCAATCAACAATTCTTTTGCTGTCTGTGTCAAATGACCATTTTCTGCGACTTTCACGAAATAATTTAATTGTGCTAATGTCATATTCCCTCCAAATTCATAGGTAAAACCTTTGTTTTCTTATCATAATACATATTTTACATTATGTTTTTGTAATTGTACAATACAAATATCAGCTGATCCTTAATTATTTTGTCAATGTCTCAAATTAATATGTTAATGTCTTAAAGGAGTTTAAATATGTCAGATAGAAATAATGAACTAAAAAAAGAAATTTTATATTATGCAAAACTCATGGATGAAAAAGGAATGGTCAACACTCTGGAAGGAAATCTTTCCATCCTTGATCGTGAAACAGGAAAAATGTATATCACACCTTCTGGAACAAGAAAGCGTTTCCTTAACGAAGATAAGATTGCTGTTGTAAATACTGAAAACGGGGAACAAATCGAGGGAACTGTCAAAAGATCAAGTGAAATTTTATTGCATGAAGCTGCTTTAAAAGCCCGCCCTGACTGCAATGCTGCTGCTCACATCCATGCCCCTTACTTAACTGCCTATGCTTACTGTGGGAAAGATATCAAGTTAAAATGTTCCACTACATTTTCACTGGTATTCGAAGAAATCCCATGCCTTCCTTATGGATTGCCTGGAACAATTCATATCGCAGATGGGATTGAAGATGCTATCAAAGACCATGATCTAATTTTACTTGGCAATCATGGGTGTATTGCTGTTGGAGAAACTTTGGAAGATGCAGTTAAGATTATCGAAGCTGCAGAAGAAGTTTTAAGAATCTATCATTTAACAAAAGATATCGGACCTGTTCATAATATTTCTGATAATGATCTAGAAGAATTATATGAAAATCATCCAGGAAGCCGCAGAAACCGTTATGGAAAATAAAAAGGAGGAAGAAAAATTATGCAAGCAGCTTTAATGTATGGACCAAATGATATCAGAGTTGAAGAAATTGATAGACCAGAATGCCCAGAAGGAGGATTTGTCCTAAAAGTTATGGCTGTTGGTCTGTGTGGATCTGATATCCGTAACCTGACAACAGACTCTAAATCTGGTAAATATCCTCACATTTATGGTCATGAGATCACTGGGATCGTTGATGAAGTTTCTCCTTCCTGCAAAGAATATAACATCGGTGACCGCCTTTATATTTATCCCGCTGATCACTGTATGCAGTGCGAACCATGCAGAACTGGTCATAGTGAAATGTGTGAGAATCTTGGAAATAATTTAGATCGTCCAGGTGGATTTGCGCAATATTACACTGTCCTCCCAAGACAGATCGCCCGTGACGTTATCTATAGAATTCCTGATAAAATCAGCTATGATCGTGCTTCTCTTGGGGAACCTTTATCCTCTGTCTATGCATGTCAGGAAAATATTGATGTCGGCTTCGGAGAAACCATCGTTATCATAGGTGCTGGCCCAATCGGATGCTTCCACGCAAAACTAGCCAAACTACGTGGTGCTAAAAAGGTTATTATGATTGAAATTAACGACAAGCGTCTGGAAACTGCAAAACAGTTTGGTGTTGATCACACGATCAACAGCTTAAATGAAGATCCAATCCAAGCAGTAAGAGAACTTACAGATGGTAAAGGTGCCGACAAAGTCATCTCCGCAAACCCATCTACCCAGGCACAGGCACAAGCCATTTTCATGGCAAAAAGAACTGGTATCGTTGTCTTCTTCGGTGGTGTCGCAAAAGGTGCCTTGACAGAGCTTGATACGAACTATATCCATTACAACGGTCTTTGGATTTATGGACATTATGGTTCTAACAGTATGCAGGTACAGAAATCATTTGAACTTGCGATTTCTGATGAATTTGAGGCTGAGAAATTTATTACACATGTATTGCCACTTAGTGAGATTAATAAAGGAATTGCCTTGACAAAATCTGGTGAGGCAATCAAGGTTGTATTACATCCAAATGAATTTTAATTTTGTAGAATTGAACAATTATAGAATTCGACTCTATAGTGTGGACAATTCACAAAATTGAAAAATTTGAGGTGGTGTGTATGGAGAATGATATTGGATAAGAATTAAGGTTTTCTCAAACAGATGATATGAAACTTATCAGCCAATACCATTTAACATACACACTATATAGCAGTTTCGATAGACTTCAGTTTTATGTGACGGAAATAAGATAACAAGAAATATTTATAAGAAACCGGTGGCAACAATTAGCAGATTTTAAGTGCGTTTTTTACAAATTCGCAGCGCCCTGTGGTTGATTGTCTGAACGTAGCTGCGGACATTTTGGTTCGCAGCCAGTGAGTTATCAAAGGAACAGGCGCGGATCAGAGATTTGTAAAAAACGCTCTTAAAATCTGCGTGTTGCCACCAGTTTCTTATAAATATTTCTTGTTATCTTATTTCCGTCACATATACGAAATCCTACCGTCGCAAATCAGAATTTATCGCTCCAATATTCCCTTCAAATACTGTCCAGTATATGATTCCTCAACTTCACATATCTCTTCTGGTGTCCCCGCTGCTACAACGGTTCCGCCGCCTGCTCCGCCTTCTGGTCCCATGTCGATTATATAATCTGCTGTCTTGATCACTTCCAGATTATGTTCGATAACGATCACAGTATTTCCGCCTTCTGTTAATCTTGCAAGGATATCTACCAGTTTGTGAACATCTGCAAAATGCAGTCCTGTTGTTGGTTCGTCTAAGATATAGATTGTCTTTCCAGTGCTTCGTTTGCTTAATTCTGCTGCCAGTTTTATTCTCTGGGCTTCTCCTCCTGACAATTCTGTAGATGGCTGTCCTAATCGGATATAGCCTAATCCTACATCTCTTAATGTCTCCATCTTACGGCTGATCGATGGAATGTTTGAAAAGAAATCGCAGGCTTCTTCAACTGTCATATTCAGAACATCATAGATGCTCTTTCCTTTGTATTTGACTTCTAGTGTCTCTCTGTTGTAACGCTTTCCATGACATACTTCACATGGTACATAGACATCTGGCAGGAAATGCATCTCAATCTTGATGATTCCATCTCCGGCACAGGCTTCACATCGTCCACCTTTCTTGTTGAAACTGAATCTTCCTTTGTTATAGCCTTTTGCCTTTGCATCTTTTGTCATTGCAAAAAGATCTCTGATCTGATCAAAGACTCCCGTGTAGGTTGCAGGATTGGATCTTGGTGTTCTTCCGATCGGAGACTGATCGATCGCTATGATCTTATCCAACTGATCAAATCCTTCAATATCTTTGTGCAGTCCTGGCTTTGTCTTTGCTCTATTTAATTCTTTTGCCAGACGTTTATATAAGATCTGATTGACTAGAGAACTCTTTCCTGATCCAGAAACTCCTGTGACACAGGTAAAGATTCCTAGTGGAATTTCTACGTCAATATTCTTTAAATTGTTCTCCTGTGCTCCGATCACTTTCAAGAAACCAGATGGTTTTCTTCTTACTTCCGGTACTGGAATCTTGATCTTTCCACTTAAATATGCCCCTGTGATAGATTTCTTGTTCTTCATGATCTGTTTGGCAGTTCCTGTTGCTACAACTTCTCCACCATATTCCCCAGCTTTGGGACCGATATCTACAATGTAGTCTGCTGCCAGCATCGTATCTTCATCATGTTCTACGACGATCAATGTATTTCCCAGATCTCTTAGATTCTTCAATGTGCGGATCAATTTGTCATTATCTCTCTGATGAAGTCCGATACTTGGTTCATCAAGAATATAAGCAACTCCAACCAGACCAGAACCAATCTGTGTCGCCAAACGGATTCTCTGAGCTTCCCCTCCTGATAAAGTTCCTGTTGCTCTTGAGAGTGTCAAGTAATCAAGTCCTACGTCGTTCAAGAAACCAATTCTTGCTTTGATCTCTTTTAATACCTGCTCTCCTATCATTTTCTGACGATCATTTAGTTCCATTGTCTCTAAAAATGTTACCATCTCACCAACAGACATATCACACATCTCGGCAATATTTTTACCAGCAACAGTAACGGCCAGTGATTCCTGTTTCAAACGCTGCCCGTGACACTCATCACATGGTGTGATCGTCATAAATGTTTCATATTCTGCTTTCATGTTCTGAGATGCTTCACGATATCTTCTTCCAACATTCTTGATGATTCCTTCAAATGCGACATCATAAACGCCTTCGCCTCTCTGACCCTTGTAATAGACTTTAACTTCTCTGCCACCTGTTCCATATAATAAAATATCCTTAATTTCCTGTGGATAATCCTTAAATGGTGTTTCCAGATCAAAATGATATTCTCTTGCCAGCGCATCTAAGATTGCTCTTGTGTAACTCTTCTTATCAGTTGATGACTGCCATCCAAATACCTGAATCGCACCCTCTGCAATGCTTAGTTTCTGATCTGGGATCATTAAATCTACATCAAACTCCATCTTGTATCCGAGTCCATGACATACTGGACACGCCCCAAATGGATTATTGAACGAAAAACTTCTTGGTTCTACTTCATCAATGCTGATATCACAATCCGGACATGAAAAACTCTGGCTGAAATTCATTGGTTCCCCGCCTATCACATCAACTGTCATCAAGCCATCTGCTAGATTCAGTGTTGTCTCAATAGAGTCAGTTAAACGTTTCTCGATTCCTGGTTTGATCACCAGACGGTCTACCACAATCTCAATGTTATGTTTCTTATTCTTCTCCATCGGTATATCTTCTGACAGATCATAGACATTGCCATCCACCCTGACACGGACATAGCCGCTTTTCTTCGCATTCTGAAATACCTTGACATGCTCTCCTTTTCTTCCGCGTACGATTGGTGCAAGAAGCTGGATTCTTGTCCGTTCTTCTAACTGCATTAAGCGGTCTACCATCTGATCAACTGTCTGCTTGCTGATCGGTTTTCCACACTTTGGACAATGTGGAATCCCAACTCTTGCATATAATAATCGAAAATAGTCATAAATCTCTGTGACTGTTCCAACCGTAGATCGTGGGTTTCGATTGGTTGATTTCTGGTCAATAGAAATTGCAGGTGATAATCCTTCAATACTGTCTACATCCGGTTTCTCCATCTGACCTAAAAACTGTCTTGCATAAGAAGATAATGATTCCATATATCTTCTCTGCCCTTCTGCATAGATCGTGTCAAATGCCAAAGAAGATTTACCAGAACCACTCAATCCTGTAAAAACAACAAACTGATTTCTCGGTACTTCCAAATCTATATTCTTTAAATTATTTTCTCTCGCACCTTTGATGCGGATCATCTCTTTCTTCATTGATACGCTCCTAATCTGTAAATTTGTAATTCATTTAAATTCAGTCATCATATTCCTGATATGCAATCTTAAATTCCTTCAATTCATCTCGAAGCTGTGCTGCCATCTCAAAGTTTAATTCTGCTGCTGCCTGATTCATCTTCTTACTTAACCGCTCGATCACTTCTTTTAGTTCCTTCTTGGACATAGATTCCATGTCCTTTTCATATCCCGTACTTTCTTCTTCGTGATCATCTGATATCTTAATGAGATCTCTGATATCTTTCTTGATCGTCTGTGGTGTAATTCCATGTTCTTTATTATACTTATCCTGAATTGTTCGTCTTCGTTCTGTCTCTGTGATCGCTGCATGCATAGAATCTGTCATGTTGTCTGCATACATGATCACATGCCCTTCACTATTTCTCGCAGCACGTCCGATCGTCTGTACAAGAGAAGTTTCAGAACGCAAGAATCCTTCTTTATCTGCATCAAGGATCGCTACTAACGTAATCTCTGGGATATCCAACCCCTCTCTTAATAAGTTGATTCCAACTAATACGTCAAAAACTCCCATTCTTAAATCTCTGACAATCTCAATTCTCTCTAATGTATCAATATCGGAATGCAGATATTTTACACGGATACCGACTTCACGCATGTAATCCGTTAATTCCTCTGCCATACGTTTGGTCAGTGTTGTAACAAGAACTTTATTCCCTTTATCTGTTTCCTTATGAATCTCTCCAAGCAAATCATCAATCTGTCCTTCTACCGGACGCACATCAATCGCTGGATCTAATAATCCTGTTGGTCTTATGATCTGTTCTGCCCTTAACAATTCATGCTCTTCTTCGTATTTACCAGGTGTTGCAGATACAAATAACATCTGATCGATCTTCTGCTCAAATTCACTAAATTCCAGAGGACGATTGTCCTTAGCCGATGGCAAACGAAATCCAAAGTCTACAAGTGTTGACTTTCTTGACTGATCTCCTGCATACATTCCTCCAATCTGCGGAACAGTAATATGTGACTCATCAATGATCATCAAAAAATCATCTCCAAAGAAATCGATCAATGTACTTGGTGGCTGTCCTGGTTCTAATCCTGCTAAATGTCTTGAGTAATTCTCAATCCCAGAACAAAATCCAGTCTCTCTTAACATTTCAATATCAAAATTTGTTCGTTCTGCAATTCTCTGTGCTTCGATCAGCTGGTCATGCTCTTTAAAATATGCCACTTGTTCGGCAAGTTCTTCTTTGATTCCTTTGATCGCACGTTCAATCTGCTCCTGTGGTACAACATAATGAGATGCAGGGAAGATTGCAACAAAATTAAGGCTCCTCTTTACTTCACCCGTTAAAACATCAAATTCTACGATCCGGTCAATCTCATCTCCAAAAAACTCAACTCTGACCGCATCCTCAAATGTAGATACCGGCAAAATCTCCAGCACATCTCCCTTAACCCTGAAGGTACCTCTCTTGAAATCAAGTTCGCTTCTTACATACTGAATATTGATCAGATCATCAATAACCTCATCCCTGTCTTTGATCATTCCAGGTCTTAGAGAGATCATCATCTCAGAATAACTTTCCTTACTACCAATTCCATAGATACAGGATACACTTGATACAACGATCACATCTTTACGTTCGATCAAAGCTGCTGTCGCACTATGTCTTAGCTTATCAATCTCGTCATTGACAGAGGAATCCTTCTCAATGTAAGTATCTGTCGATGGCACATATGCTTCTGGCTGATAGTAATCATAATAGGAAACAAAATATTCTACTGCATTATGCGGAAAAAATGCCTTAAATTCACTGTATAACTGTGCCGCCAATGTCTTATTATGGGCTAAGATCAATGTTGGTTTATTCAGATTCTGTATAATGTTGGCCATCGTAAACGTCTTACCGGAGCCTGTAACACCAAGAAGTGTCTCAAATTGATTTCCTTCCTTAAATCCCTTGGTAAGCTGCTCGATCGCCTGCGGCTGATCACCCATTGGTTTATATTCTGATACTAATTCAAAATGATCCATATAAATTCTCCCTGTGCAAAAAATCAAACAATTGCTATATGGTCTGCTGTTTATTATGTGCCTTTTCTTTTATTTTCATCTATGCTTGATTATATCAAAGTATAAAAAGAAAGTACAGAACAAATCGAATGTTTGTTCTGTACTTATTTTATTGATTATTTCTTCTGTAAAATAGAAATTGCTTTATCAAGCTGTTCATCTGCTTTTGTCTTTGTATTGTCTTTTACCTCAACATCTGGTTTGATTCCTTTTTTGTGGATATTATGCCCAGCTGGTGTGTAATAAGATGAATATGTCAATTTAACATAAGAACCATCCCCAACTTCAAAAAATCCCTGCACGATTCCTTTGCCAAATGTCGTTTCTCCAACTAGTGTTCCTGTATTTCTATCTTTGACTGCTCCGGAAAGAATCTCCGCTGCACTTGCACTGTTACCATTTACTAAGACACATAATGGCATATCAAGCTGTTCATTTTTAGTATCTTTATAATATTTTTTATTGCCATTCTTATCTTCTGTATAAACGATCGTTCCCTTTGGAAGAATCTGGCTTGCAATATCTACCACACTTGTTAACAATCCTCCCGGATTATCTCTAAGATCAATGATCAATTTCTTGGCTCCTTGTTTCTTCAAACTTGCAAGGCCGCTTTTAAACTGGCTGACTGTCACTTCATCAAATTCAGTAACCTGAAGATATCCGATCTGATCTTTCAACATTTTCGTCTCAACCGTTGGATTCTCAATGGATTGTCTTGTAAATGTATATGTCTTTGTTGTCTGATTTCTTGTAAATGTTAAGTTTACCTTGGTTCCTTCTGCACCTTTGATCTTCTTTACAATATCATCAAGCGCATCTGATGTTTTTACTTTGTAATTTCCTACTTTTATTAAAACATCACCTTTCTTTAATCCACTTCCATCTGCCGGACTTCCTTTGACTGGTTTAACTACTGTGATAATACCTGTCTTGATATCCTGTGTCATGTAAATTCCTACTCCATAATATACTCCACTTGTTGACTCTTCCAGTTCTTTAAAGTCACTCTCTGAATAATATGTTGAGTATACATCACCAAGTCCTGCAACCAATCCTTTATATGTGTAATCTTCCAGATCACTTTTCTTCACAGATCCTTTATAATATTTATCAATAATCTGTTCAATACGATTAATCTTTCTTGCTGTCTGCAGTGTTGAGCTTGGAACAACGTATGCACGATAAAGGAAAAAACCTTCCACAATGCATACAACAACAAGAAGTCCTACAAGTATTTTTGATAATTTCTTCTTCATGAAATTAGTTCCTTTCTTTTATGTAATGTATTCTGTTTGAACACATGTTATTATAAGTAATTTTGAGGATTTACATAATTTCCATTCTTTTTCACAACAAAATGCAAATGAGCTCCTGACACCATTCCTGTTGCCCCTGATCTCGCAATTGTCTGTCCCTTGCTGACTCTTGAACCTGAAGATACAAGAAGTTTTGAACAGTGAAGATACATTGTTTCCAACCCATTTCCATGACTGATCTTTAAATAATTTCCATTGTAAGAATTATATCCTGCATCTATGACTGTCCCAGATGCTGCTGCCACGATCGTTGATCCTGTCGAGCAGGGAATATCAATTCCTGCATGTAATTTCCTTACTCCTGTCACTGGATGGATGCGGTATCCATATCCAGATGAAATACTGTGGCAGGATGGAACCGGCCAGCCAAGATTTCCAGAAGAAGTAGTTGTTGTATTATTCTTCTTCGCTGTTGTCGCAGATGCCGACGGTTTTGTCTGTGATGGCCGTTTGCTTGTTGAACCTACTGATGTACCAGTATCTGATTTAGATTCTTTGGCTGATTCTTTTACAGAAGCCATATCCAAATCTTTCTGATCTGGCTCCTCTGCTTCAAATGCAGCAAGCAATGCACTGTTTGATGCTAGCTTCTTCTGATACCATACAATCTTCTCTTGTTTCTTCGCAACGGCCTGATCTAACTTCTCTTTCTTTACTTTTGCCTGCGCTGTTAACGTCTTTGCTGTTTGGTAATCCTTCTTTAAACGGCTTTCTGCGATCCGAATTGTGTCTTCCGTTGTCTGTAATTTCAAAAACATATTGCTGTCATATTTTGAAACCTTTGAGACATAATCTGCCCGTCTTAGAAATTCCTGAAAATTGCTTGCTTCAAAGATTACTTCCATATAAGCCATATTCCCATTCTCATAAAGAAATTTAATACGCTTGCTCATAATCCTTGACTGTTCTTCTTTCGACTGTTTTGCTTCTTGCAAACGCTCCTGCGTATCTTTCAGTTCTTTTTGGACGGAAGAAAGCTTTGATCTGTACTTTTCATAAGTTTCATGACTTGCTGTCATTTTCTCATCAAGCTCTTTGATCTCATTTTGTATTTTTTTATTTTTTTCCTGAAGTTTTTTATTTTCATTCTGAACTTGTTGTTTTTTGTCCACTGCCCAGACGGATACTTTATAAACATTTAATGTAAGCATTGCAGACAACATCATCAGGACAATTCCTATATGATATCTCCTTTTCATAGTCTCACCTTCCTAGACTTTTAAATACTTTCGGATCGTAATAGAACTTCCAAGCAACCCGATCACGATCCCAACTATTAAAGATAATGGTAATAAGTATATCATAATTTCCTGAATCGGTACAAACTTCATAAATACTGTAACTACATGGAATTTATCATTCATCCATGAAATGATACCCTCATAACCTGCAAAGATCACAGCTGTCGGAATCAACGAACCGATTACACCAATAATGATTCCTTCTGCACGAAATGGTGCTTTAATGAATCCATTTGCTGCACCTATAAGTTTCATGATCGCTATCTCTTCTTCTCTTACTGCTACTCCGACAGAAACTGTATTGCTCACAAGGAAAATAGAAACCGCCATCAGTATCACGATCACTGCTCCTGCAATATAGCTCCCCATCGTATTCATCTTTGTCATTCCTTCTGCTGCTCCCTCAGAGTAACGGACTTTTCTGACACCATCAATCTTCTCTAAATGTGATACCACCATTTTATATGATTCTACTTCCTTTAATGTGATCTCATAGGAATCAGATTCTTTTAATGGGTTGTTTCCTTCAAATCCTTCTAAAAGTTCTTCATTTCCCTGAAATACATCCTTCTTATAGATTTCCCATGCTTCTTCTGCTGATACATACCTCATCGTAGCAATATCTTCTTTTTGACGTATTTCTTTTCCAATCTCATTTTTTCTTTCTTTTGAAATTCCCTCATCAAAAAAAACAGAAATTCCAACCGATTGTTCCATCTGCTGCATCGTTGATCTGACATTTAATGCAACTGATAAAAAAGTTCCAAGCAAAAAGACACAAGCAATGATCGTTCCAAGTGATGCCAGTGAAAACATCTTATTCCTGAAAATATTTCTTGTGCCTTCCTTAATTCCATACAAAAATCTTCTAAATATCATAGAACCCCCTAGCTTCATCCTGCTGTATCTGTCCATCTTCGATCTGGATAACTCGTTTTCCCATCTCATTCACAAGTTCACGATTATGTGTAACAACCAATACTGTTGTTCCTTTCTTATTAATCTCTGACAAAAGTTCCATGATTTCCCTTGCCGTCACAGGGTCAAGATTCCCTGTTGGTTCGTCTGCCAGCAGTAATACCGGATGATTGACAAGTGCTCTGGCAATCGCTACCCTTTGTTGTTCTCCTCCTGATAATTCATTCGGAAATGCTTTCATACGATCTTTGAGTCCTACCATGTCAAGCATATTCTCCACTTGACGCTTGATATAGCGGTTTGGAGCCTCTACAACTTTCTGCGCAAAAGCCACATTCTCAAAGATGGTCCGATCCTTAAGCAGACGGAAATCCTGAAATACCATTCCCATCTGCCTTCGAAGTTTCGGAAGTTCCTTGCGTTTTAATTCTTTATAATTCTGTCCATTAACTATGATCTGACCACTTGTTGGTTCAAGTTCTTTCTGCAAAAGCTTCATAAGTGTCGTCTTTCCTGAACCACTTTTGCCAACGATAAATACAAACTCGCCCTTCTCTACATCAAGTGATACATTGGTAAGTCCTGTATTCCCTTTATCATATTCCTTCGTTACATTCTTTAATGTGATCATCATAATTCTAATCCATTGTGTCCATATGTTTCATATATTTGACTACCATCAGTGCTATTTTAAATGCAATAGCATCTTCAAAGTTTCTTAAGTCCAGATTCGTATTCTTCTGAATCTTGTCCAGACGATATACTAATGTATTACGATGAATAAATAACTGTCTGGATGTCTCGGATACATTCAGGTTATTCTCAAAAAATTTGTCGATCGTCGTTAATGTCTCTGCATCAATAGAATCTGGAGAATAATCTCCAAAAACTTCCCTGATAAACATCTTGCATAATGGAAGAGGCAGCTGATAAATCAGTCTTCCAATTCCAAGCTGATTGTATGCGATCACCTGAGCATCTTCATAGAAAATCTTACTGACTTCCAATGCGATCTGTGCTTCCTTATATGATCTTGAAACATCTTTGATCGTCTCTGCAATGTTACCAATTGCAATCTTCACTTCTTTGATACCATATTCATTCAAGCCCTTCACAATCTCCCTGGCATGTGCTAGGAATTCTGTCTGTCCTTCTTCTCCATTAACTGGTGTCACATATACAATACTCTTCTCATCCACTGCTGTAATAAAATCAGTATCTCCATCTGTCTCAACTTCTTTCATAGCTTCTAACAGATTCTGATCCTTCTCATATTCTGCCTGAATCAGAAATGCTACCCTTCTCTGCTCAACTTCAATATGAAGCTTCTTAGAGCGATTATAAATATCAACTAATAATAAATTATCTCTTAACAAATTCTTTACAAAGTTCTCCTTATCCAGGCGTTCTTTGTACGCTGTCAACAGGTTCTGAATCTGCATCACCGCCAGTTTACCAATCGTATACGCATTCTCGCTCATTCCATTCACAAGAAGAATATATTCCAATCTCTGTTCATCGAAGATCTTAAAATACTGAAAACCATCGATTACCTGACTCTCTGCCATAGACTCTGCAAATTCTGTAGCATGTTCTGTCAAAGATTCCTGAACCTCCATTGTTGTTACTACGATACGACCGGACAGATCTAAAATACACAGATCGATTCCAGTCACTTCTTTCATTCCACTAATTGTCTCTTTTAATATCTGATTTGAAATCATCCTTTTATCAACCTTTCATATTTGCCGTTCAACCTTTTCTTTTACTATACAGCATTTTAACCAAAAAAAAAAGAAAAATTTAGTAATTTTTACATGATATTGTGGATTTTATACAAATTTTTAGCAAAAAACATACAAACTTTAAGCAAACTCCTGTGTCTCATTGCAGTAAATTCCTGTTTTATCGTAAAAAAGAGATGTTTCGAAGCTATCTTTCTTCAAAACATCTCTTTTATATTATACCTTATTTACTAAATTTCATCTTCCGTTCCAACAATAATACAGATTCTTGCACCGCTGCTTACTGTTCCAACTGTATATTCTGGATTCTTAAAATAACTCTTTAAATCCTGTCCTAAAGACTTGTCTTCAACAATGATCTTCGTATGTGTCAGTGATCCCTCTCTGTATGTTTTAACAGAACCCACTGTATATCCATCACTTGACAGTTTATCTTTCCATCTTCCAGCTAATCCGGAAATTGATGTTGAATTTTGGATCTCAATAGAAATATTCTTGGATGATGACGAACTTTCTGTTGTTTTCTTTGCTTCTGTTGTACTTGAACTTAATGCAGAACTTAAATCTCCATCTTCAGATAACATCTCATCAAAAACTCTCTTGGCTTCATCTGTATCCAGTTTGAACTTTCCATTACTTTCTGTTCCATCTAACACTTTGAAGTTTAGATTCTTATCTTTAATCTGGCGAATTCTCTTAAGATAGCTTTCTACATTTTCATAAGACCCATCAGAATCAACTGCATCAAAATATTCCTGTGCATATTCTTTATATTCAGATAACGATTTATCGTTCAATGCAGCAGCAACAGCTACACAAATCTCACCTGTAAGTTCTGCCTGCTGGTTCTTGTCTTCAAAAATATCAGTTTCACTCATCAGTGAATAAACAGCTGTTCCATTCAGACTGTTCTCACCCTCATTCAATGTAACATATTTGTCTGTGGAATCAGTATAAGACATTGCCTGATCAAATTCTACTTTAATGTCCCCCGCCTTATTTATCAATGTTACAAACTTCTTGCGTGATAACAATTCATAAGAATTAATTGTAATTCCAAGTGTATTCTCCACCTGTTTTTTCATCAAAGCTCCGTCTTCCTTCGTTGCTTTGATAACATCTGCAACCGTCGCCTCGCTTACATTTGTTCCAAGAGTTTCCTTTACCGCCTTCTTACCGCTCTTTGTAAGTTTTAATGTCATATCCTGACGTAATGGAACAAAAATCATCTCTTGGTTTCTATTATGATAAATTCGGATCACGATGGAATTTCCTGTCTGGATCATTCCAACGTCTACCTTTTCTTTACTTTCTTCTTTTAACTGCTTTGCAATCTCAGCTTTCTTATCTTTTTTGAATTTACTTGCAAAATATGTCTTAAACCCAAAAAAACTTGCAACTCCACCGATGGCTGTCACCAGTATCACTACAAGAATTCTGGCAAATATCGCTTTCGCACCAAGCTTATTCTTCTTTTTCTTCTTCGCCATCTTTCTGCTCCTTCCGTGTATAAACTTCGTTAAGTATATCAAATTATTCGATTTATTTCAACAATCCTCTATGTTATAATCGTCTTAATATTTTCTTAAAACACTAGATTTATAAACGAAACGAGGTATACCAATGAAAACTGTACTGATCACCGGAAGTTCCCGCGGAATCGGCCGTGAAACCGCCTTATATTTTGCATCTCAGGGCTGGAATGTCATTATCCATGGATTCCGTCACCCTGAAAAACTTGATTCATTAAAAACAGAAATCCTTTCTCATTCTGTATCCTGCCTGTCTTTTTGCGGTGATATCAGCAATCCTTTGTTTGTTGATAAAATGATCACGGAATCTCTGAAAGTCTTTCCAAAAATTGACTGTCTTGTAAACAATGCTGGCATTTCCCAAGTTGGACTGTTCACAGATGTAACCATCGATGACTGGAATTTAATGATCAACACAAATTTAACTTCCGTATTTACAACTTGTAAAAATATCATTCCACACATGCTTCATTATCATAAAGGAAAAATCATCAATATTTCTTCCATCTGGGGCGAAGCAGGTGCATCCTGCGAAGTTTTATATTCTACTACAAAAGGTGGAATCAATGCATTTACAAAGGCTTTAGCAAAAGAAGTTGCTGCTAGTAATATTCAGGTGAACGCCATTGCTTTTGGAATGATCGATACGGAAATGAATGCAGAATTTGATGAAGAAGATCTGGCTATGATCAAAGATGAGATTCCGGCAGATTATATTGCCAGCCCGAAAGAGGCGGCACAAATGGTTTATCATGTGGCAGAAGCACCAGGTTATATGACTGGGCAGATTGTTACTTTTTCTGGAGGATGGTATTAAATTTTAAGTTAATAGTTGGCCAACTGTAGAATTCGAGTATATGATAAAAAATAAATAAGCAACCGAAAGCGATGCGGTGGAATTTTTGCTCATATTTTGAACAAATCGCTGATCCGCCCAATTTCCTACGAAAACTCGCTCTGGAGTTTTGTCTAAGACAAAAATCTTTGAAGCTCAGACATTCGTCCAATTGGGCTGCGAATTTATTCAAAATATGGCAAAATTCCAATGCATCGCTTTCGGTTGCTTATTTATTTTTTATCATATACCAGAAATCTATAGAGTGGACAATTCACAAGATTTTCCCCGAAGCTTCGAAATATACTGCCTGCAGTTTAAAAGTTTCCGGCACAGTTTCATCGAAAGAAGCTGAGGAAGTCTGGTATCCCGCTTCATTCTTGGCAGGTCATCGCACAGCGATTTAGTTCAATCGGTGTTATTTGATCTCTTTTAACTTCTGTTAACGAATGCAACACTATCTACAAATCAGAATTTACAATACTCCACAAATTTCTCCATCTCTTTCGTCATATATTTATTCGCATGATAAAACACCTGACGATACATCGTAATATCAATATCTTTGACATCTAATTTGGCAATTTTCCCTTCTTTGATATCTTTTTCTACAACAAATAATGGCAGATAGGAAAGTCCTTTTCCTGTCTTTAGCATTTTCTTGATAAATGCGGTATCACTGCATTCAAGAACCGGTGATAACGTCTGTTTTCGCAAGGATAATTCCTGTTCTAATGCCTGTCTGTAATTGGCATTTCGTTCGGTCAGATATAATGGTGCATTCAATATTTCTTCTACTTTGATATCCTTTTCCCCTGTGAATTTATAATTTGGTGCAGATACAAAGATCACAGGCTCGGCTTCCTCTAAGACTTTTACCCAGTTTTTATCCCATCTTGGTGTGTCCAGAATATAAATGACATCGAGTTCATTATGCTCCATCATCTGAATCAACTTTTCTGGTGAATCAATCGTTATTTGGATCCTTACTTGTGGATGTTCATTGCGAAATTTTTCTACAATCTCTGGCAATTTTACCGTACAAAGGGATTCGATCGTTCCGATATGTAATGGATTTTTTAACTCTGCAGTATCATTCATTGCATCTTTTGCCTTATACATTTCATCAATAATCTTATTTGCATGGATCCAAAATTCTTTTCCGCTTGGTGTCAGTGTCACTTTTTTCCCTGTTCGGTCGAATAACCTGACTCCTAATTCTGTCTCTAACTGACGGATCTGAACAGTGACTGCTGATTGCGAATAGCCCAGTAATTCTGCGGCTTTCGAGAAGTTTTTTACTTGTGATATCTGCATAAATGTCTGTATCTGACGGAATTCCATTTCTTCTCCTTTGTACTATTATGAATAATTTTCAATGTTACTATTAAATCTATGAATTTGATTCATCTATATGTGGATGATACAATACAAACATAAAGACGTCAAACATTTTTTTGTGCACATTAAATAAATTAAGATGATATGTGATTATACTTTTAGAGGAGTAAAAAAATGGAAAAGAAAAAATTTAAACTTGGTCTGGTACCAAAACTTATTATTGCTATTATCATTGGTATCCTGTTTGGACAATTCCTTCCAACTGGATTTTGCCGCTTTGTTGTTACATTATCTGGATTCTTCAGCACTTACTTAAAGTTCATCATTCCACTGATGATCCTTGCTTATGTAACAATGGGTATCGCTGATCTGTCACAAGGTGCTGGACAGCTGCTTTTGATCACGGTTGCTCTTGCTTATGGGTCTACTTTACTTGCTGGTACAGCTTCTTACCTTGTATCATCAAATCTGTTCCCACACTTTATGACTTCTGGGGCATTAGACCAGATCGCTGCAACTGCTGATGCATCACTGAAACCTTATTTTTCACTGACGATCACACCACTATTTGATACATTATCTGCAGTTGTTCTTGCTTTTATTTTAGGATTATGCTTATCCACAATGAAAGGAAAAGAAATTGGAAACAGCCTTTACAACGGAATGAGTGACTTTTCAACGATCATTGATAAAGTACTTCACAAAACGATCATTCCTTTATTACCACTGTATATCTGCGGTACATTTACAGATATGACAAAGTCAGGAAAAACATTTGCGATCCTTGGAATCTTATGGAAAGTATTCTTAGTTGTCATCTTAATGCACTTTGTATGTATCGCGATCCAGTTTACAGTTGCTGGTTCTATCAGCAAAAAGAACCCTCTGACTCTTATTAAAAATCAGGTTCCTGGTTATACTACAGCTTTAGGAACTCAGTCTTCTGCTGCCACAATTCCTGTTAATCTGGAATGTGCAAAGAATGACGAAGTCAGTTCTCAGATCCGTAACTTTGTCGTACCTCTTTGTGCCAATATCCACATGGCAGGTTCTATGATCACGATCACAGCATGTGCAACTGCTGTCTGTCTGATGAACCAGTTACCTATCAGTCTTGCAACTGTCGTTCCATTTATTATGACACTTGGTGTTGCAATGGTCGCTTCTCCTGGAGCTCCAGGTGGATCTATCATGACAGCATTGCCTTTCCTTTACATGGTATTTGGTACAACAGCAGGAGATACAAACGGACCAATCTGTGCTTTAATGGTCGCACTTTATATCACACAGGATTCCTTCGGAACTGCATGTAACATTTCCGGAGATAATGCGATCGGAATCGTCGTAGATTCTATTTACAAGAAATTTATCTTAAAAGAAGATACAGTGGAGGCTTAATTTATGTCTTTTATCAGTGCATTTGATGTTATGGGGCCAAATATGATCGGTCCCTCAAGCTCCCACACAGCTGGAGCTGCAAGGATCGCATTTCTCGCAAGAAAAATGTTAAATGGTACACTGAAAAAAGTTCAATTTACACTCTATGGATCTTTTGCAAAAACCTATCATGGACACGGAACGGATCGTGCCTTATTAGGTGGAATCATGGGATTTGGAACCGATGATATGAGAATCCGTGATTCTTTCGAGATTGCAAAAGACATTGGACTTGATTTCTCTTTTGTACCAAATGAAATAGAAACTGATGTCCATCCAAATACAGTGGATATCTTAATGACAAATGAAAACGGAGATCACATCATGATCCGTGGGGAATCTTTAGGCGGTGGAAAAGCCAGGATCTGCCGTATCAATGATGTAGAAGTCGATTTTACTGGAGAATACAGTACCTTGATCGTGATTCAGAAAGATAAACCTGGCGTCGTTACTTATATCACAAAATGTCTAAGTGATCAGGATGTTAATATCGCTTTTATGCGTCTTTTCAGAGAATCTAAAGGAAATACCGCTTATTCTATCGTTGAATCCGATGGTCTTCTTCCTGAAAACATCGCAGACGAGATCACAAAAAGCCCAAATGTCTCAGATGTTATGATCATTCAGCTGTAGAAAGGAGACTGAAATATTATGGATTTTAAAAACGCAAATGAATTGCTTGATTTATGTAAAAAACATGATCTTCCAATCTCCGAAGTGATGAGACAGCGTGAGATCGTAGAAGGGGAAAAAGAAGCTGATACAGTTCATGATGCAATGGCAAGAGTTCTTGAGATCATGAAAAATGCTGCTTTTACTCCGATCAAAGAACCGGTTCGTTCCATGGGTGGACTGATCGGTGGCGAGGCAAAGAAGATTGCTTCCCGGTATCATTCTGGATTTGGAATCTGTGGTGATCTGTTAGAAAAAAGTATGATCTATGCGATGGCGACTCTTGAGACGAATGCATCCATGGGGTTGATCGTAGCATCCCCAACCGCAGGGTCTGCCGGAATCGTTCCTGGACTTTTACTTGGACTTCAGGAAGTTCATAAATTAGATGATGAACAGATCATTCAGGCACTGTTTAATGCCAGTGCGATCGGATATCTTGCTATGAGAAATGCAACGGTTGCAGGTGCTGTCGGCGGGTGTCAGGCGGAAGTCGGTGTTGCTTCTGCGATGGCTGCTTCTGCCATTGTCGAACTGCTTGGCGGTGATCCAGAACAATGTCTTGGAGCTGCCTCTACCGTTTTAATGAATATGTTAGGTCTTGTTTGTGACCCCGTTGGCGGGTTGGTGGAATATCCATGCCAGAACCGTAACGCTGCTGGGGTTGCAAATGCGATCATTGCAGCTGAGATTTCCTTATCTGGAATCCGTCAGCTGATCCCGTTTGATGAAATGTTAAACGCGATGTATATCGTCGGCAAACGACTGCCGGCTGAACTAAGAGAAACCGCCCAGGGAGGCTGCGCTACAACTCCTTCTGCATGTGCCGCATGCGGAGGTTGTGCGTAAAAATTCCTTCAGAACACAATTTATATAGTAGGTAATGAATCAATCAATCTCTTTCTTGCCTCTCTTGGGTGTTTTCATATATATTATCTAAATATACAAAAGCAGCTAGTATCCATTTTCGATACCGCTGCTTTTTTTCTATATAAGAATATATGGAGTGCAATTTATAATATTTTTATCGAATACCTTGTGCTAATTTCTTCGCTTCTTTTGTTAACTGTTCAATTTTATCAAAATCTCCTGCCTTCACAAGATCTCCTTTGACCATCCAACTTCCACCTGCTTGTTCTGCTGGGAAGAATTTTACTACTTTCAGTCCTTTTTTTACTGCCTGTGCTACTTCAGTCGGTCATTTTTTGCGGACAGTTCATACATGCTATCCTTTTCTGTTCTCTGCTCCTGCGTTTGCTCTCGTTTGATTTCTCCCTCCGTATCTTCTTGGCACAAGCAGGACAATACCTTGATGCACCAGAGCCCGGGACATATTCAACGCCGCACACCGTACAATTTTTAGCGGGCATTGCTGCCCACCGTTTTGTAGGTATGATATGTAATTCATCGACAAAGCCGATGAATTTATAGTAAATCTTGATTTCCTGCTTCACTGTTCCGTCTGCCATCTTCTCACGCTCCGAAACAAGTATCTTGTCTATGAGTGCGTTTATAACTGTTGCATCCAGTTCTTTTAAGCCTTGATAATTTCGGATAAGGGCGAGGAAGTCACGGATTCCCCGTGATTTCTCGTAGCTTTCATTAAGAGTTTCCGTCACCTCTTTCAGCCTTGCTTCAATTTCAAGCTGCTCTTTCTGGTATTTCCCCGACATCATCTCAAAATTCCGCTCGGTAATACGCTCCATGACCTTATCCTCGTAGAGAGAGGAAAACAGCCTGTCCAGTTCCGCAAGGCGTTTGTTCAGCTTCTTACGTTCTTTCTCTAATGCTTTCGCCCTGCTCTGGTCTGTTTCCGTGAGCCGCTTTTCTATGGCCCTGACCGCCTTTTCATCATTCACTGCCATATCCGCAAAACAGTTGATGTCGGCAAGAACGGCATTGAATAAATCCCTTGCTTCTATATTGTGGGCACTACACTCGCTTCTTCCGTTTCTTGCATAATTATTACATGAATACTGTACACAGTCGATAATCTCTGGGCGTTTCCTCCTGTGTACGTTCATTGCCCGCAGAGCACATCCGCAGTCCACACACTTGATAACGCCTGCAAAAATATTTACAAATCCTCCCTTGTTCTGTGGAAGCCTACGACTTGTAATAAGCTGTTGGACAATATCAAATTCCTCCTGCGTGACTATTCCCTCATGGGTATTGGGTATCACTTCCCATTCTTCGGGCAGCTTAGAGGGGCGTTTCTTGCTTTTCATATTGGCGGCAATCCGTTTGTAGCCTACAAGATTTCCCGCATATATCGGGCTTCTTAAAATGCTCCTCACGCTGTTCCCACTCCAAATATAGCGTTTGTCCTCGTTCCCCTCAAAATGACGTTCAAAGCCTGTTTCGCCACGCTCCGCCGCATAAGCGGCAGGGCGTAGGATATGCTGTTTATTAAGATGTCTGCAAATTTTGGCAACTCCATTCCCTTTTAATGCAAGGTCGAATATCTCTTTTACAACATGTGCCACTTTATCATCTATCAGCAGATGGTTGTGGTCGGCAGGGTCTTTGATATAGCCATAAGGGGCGGTAGTTCCCATGAATTTCCCCTGTTGAAACCTCGCCCGATATGCCGATTTTATCTTAACAGATATGTCAG